>NZ_FRCW01000009.1 GCF_900143055.1 Fibrobacter sp. UWR3
CAAAATATAGATTATTCCGCTGTCAAAAGGTGACGCCACGCCCGGAAGGCAAGAAAAAAGCAAAAAAACGCAGAATTCAACCGCCTGCAGGGGTCACTTTTCCTCAAAAATGCCAAAATTTCCGCGAAAATCGCCGATTGTCATAATATGACATACGAGGAATGTATATTTGCATCGAGAACACTTTGCCCCGCCTTTTTTTGCTTGTAGGCGGAAGGAGTAGAAGATGGCTAGAAAGACCGAAAAAACGGATGATATCGCACCTAACCCGCTGATGGAGTCGGGCATCGGAAAGATGATTCAAGTCATTCGAGGCAAGCAGGTGTTGCTTGACCGCGATTTGGCGACGCTTTACGGGGTGGAAACGAAGCGTATAAATGAGCAGGTAAAGCGCAATATTGAGCGTTTTCCCGAAGATTTTTGCATACAACTCTCTTTAGAGGAATCGCAACTTCTAAGGTCGCAAAAGGGGATGCGGACGAATAGTTGGACACAACTAGAGGACGCATCATGTACTTTACTGAAGAACAAATCGCCAAGGCGCTGGAAACATTCCATGATTTAAAGTCGGCGACAAAGGTCGTAAGAGAACTCGGCTATCCATCGACAAAACAGCTATATAAGTGGATAAGGAGGGAAGGCCAACCACGTCAGGAAAGAAAAAAGCATCACAAGGTTATAAACACTACAGAACATCCGGCTCACGCCCCTCTCAAGATTAAACTTGAGGCCATCCACAGATGCTACGAAATGGGCGAACCGATGATTTCTGTAGCCAAGGATATTGGATATACGTATGCAAGTATCTATTATTGGTACCAGAACTATAAAAAGTACGGACTTATGGGACTACAGAACAAACCTAGACCAACGAAGCGGAAACAGGCGAAAGAAAAGGATCTTTCTTCCGAAGACGCGAAGGCGCTGAACGAGAAGATTCGAAGCCTACAGCTGGAAGTCGACATACTGAAGGAGACGCTGAACATAATAAAAAAAGACCCAGGCGTTGACCTGTCTGCCCTTCGGAACAGGGAAAAAACACAGCTCGTCAACGCCTTACGCAACCGCTACGAATTAAGGGATATCCTGCTCGCGCTGGGGATGTCCCGAAGCGTCTATTACTACAACGTAAAACACCTGGACGACCGGAGCAACAAGGATCGTCGGCTGCTCAAGGAACTCGTTCCCATATTTGACGAATCCAATAAAACCTACGGCTACAGGCGAATCCACAGTGAGCTTTCAAAGACCGGAAGGACGGTTTCCGAGAAGGTTGTCAGACGAGCAATGAAGCTCGGCAACCTCGTTGTCTACAGGCCCAAGAAGCTGAAGTATAGTTCGTACAAGGGCGAGATCACGCCCGCTGTCCCCAATATCCTCAACCGTAATTTTCACGCCGACGCACCCAATCAAAAATGGCTGACGGACATAACGGAGTTCCCGCTGCATGACGGCAAGGTGTACCTATCGCCGATTATCGACTGCTTCGACGGGGCACCAGTGTGCTGGACAATCGGGGAGTCCCCTGATGCGACCCTTGTCGACGAGATGCTGGACAAGGCCGTCGCGACACTCCACGAGGGCGAAGCCCCGATTATCCATACAGACCGAGGGAGCCATTACAGATGGCCTGGATGGATCGAGAGGATGAAGAAGTACGGCTTGACCCGCTCCATGTCAAGGAAGGGCTACACTCCCGACAATGCCGCCTGCGAGGGCTTTTTCGGTATACTCAAGAACGAGTTCTTCTACAGCAGAAATTGGAGAAAAGTCGACAAGGAAGAGTTCAAGGCCGAGCTTGAAAAATATCTGGAATGGTTTTGCACGAAACGGATAAAGGTCGGGCTCAACGGAATGAGCCCAGCGGATTACCGGAAACTATATTTGGACAAACAATCTGTCTAAATTATTGTCCGCATCCCCAAATGCGACCTTAGAAAAAAAGGGGCAAAATTTAAAGGGAAAGCACACAAAATACCGTTCTTTAGCCTTCACCGAACAAGGCGTTGCGATGCTGTCTTCGGTTCTAAAAAGCGAGACAGCAATCAAAGTCAATATCGCCATCATGCGGGCTTTCGTGCAATTGCGTCACCTTATGATGGGTAACGGGGGCCTCGTCAACCGGCTTTCAAACGTGGAAGCAAAGGATTTGGAACAGGACTGCCGCTTGACTGGTCATGACGAGCATCTGCTTGACCATGACCGTAAATTTGACGAACTGTTCGAGGCGATGGACCGTGGCGAGCTCAAATCCAAGGGTTTATTTTATAACAACCAGGAGTTCGATGCCTATGTATTTGTCTGCGACCTGATTCGTCAGGCAAAGAAAAGAATCGTACTTGTCGACAGGTACGTGACAGAAAAAACGTTGACCATGATGCTCAAACGGGAAAAGGGCGTTTCTGTGACAATCTACACCTACGACAAAAGCAAAGTCCTTGAAATGGACCTAGCCACTTACAATGAACAATATCCCGACAGCCCGATGCAAGTTTTGCCTAGTTACGGAATGCACGACCGATTCTTGTTCATAGACGATACGGCCTTCCACTTCGGAGCTTCGCTCAAGGACCTTGGCAAGAATACGTTCTTCTTTACGCAAGAAGATTTCACGTTGCAAGAAGTGCTGAAGGAATCGCAGAAAATTCAGGCAGAAAAAGAAAGCTAGGCGTTACAAGGTAACAACGCAGATTAGGGTTCTGCGGGCGTTACTCCAGCGTAAAACCCCGCCTAAAGTTCTCAATGAGGCAGCAGCTGATGCTCACGTCGGTCTCGTACTCGGGAATGTCCTCGCGCTTCACCCACATGGCTTCGGAGAGTTCTTCTTTTTGCATGTGGATGGTGTCGTCGCCGTCGAGTTCAGCGGTGAAGCCCGCGATGAGCGAGTCGCTGAAGGGCCACGGCTGACTCCCGAAATAGCGGATATTTTTCACGCGGAGGCCAGCCTCTTCCAAAACTTCACGGTGAACCGCCTGTTCAAGACTCTCGCCCACTTCCACGAAACCCGAGATGAGAAAGAGTCGCGGGTTCGGGTTGTCGATGTTGTGCGCCATCAGGAGTTTGTCGCCATTGCGGACAGCCACAATCACGACCGGCGAGATGCGCGGGTACACGGTGTTCCTGCATTTAGGACAAACTACCGCGCGTTCCTTTTCGCTACGGGTCATTTCACTTCCGCAACGGCCGCAGAACCTGTTGAGCGATTCCCAGTGAGCGATGTGCGCGGCGGTCGCGCCACCCATGCGTAAAAGCGGGTCACCCATGTAGCGGTACGTGCGCGCGGGGCAAAGGACATAATCGTCCGACGCGGATTCCACCAGTTCTTTCGAAATGCTTAAATCCGCCAGGAAATACGCAGCATCGTCAATGCTGAAAAGGTAATGGCACGGGATATTCCCTTGATTGAAATCTTCTACCCTAGGAATTTCAAAGGAATCGCCGTTCTTTTTGAGAAGGCTCTTATCCCCGAAAAAAACGACAAGAAAATCCGACGGTTTCGGGCTTTGAACCCGGAACTCGTTATGCAATTTATGTGGCGCGATTTCGTGAATCATGATCTAGTTATTAGTAGTTAGTCATTAGTCATTGGTTTAGATAATCGCGCCTACGGCGCCTGAATAAATTCTATTGACCATTGACTAATGACCAATGACCATTTCCTATTCCAGATACGTGTACCCGTAAAGGCCGCCGCGGTAGATGTTCAGGAATTCCTTGCCTTCTTGCAGGCTAATCTTCCCTTCCTTCACGGAGCGCGACACCCAGTTTTCCATGGTGCGCACGAGAGCCTTGTCGCTGAAGTTCACGTAGTCGAGCACGTCTTCCACGGATTCGCCGTCAATCACCTTGTCGATTTCGTAGCCGCCCTTGTCGTTGCACACGATATGGACAGCGTTCGTATCGCCAAAGAGGTTGTGCAGGTCACCGAGGATTTCCTGGTAGGCGCCCACGAGGTAGACCGCGATGTAGTACGGTTCGCCGTTCTTGAGTTCATGCAGCGGGAGCGTGCGGCTCACGTCGCCACCGCGGACGAACATATCGATTTTTCCGTCGGAGTCGCAAGTGACGTCCTGGATGGTCGTCTCGACTGTGGGTTCCTCGTTCAGGCGCTGGATAGGCATGAGCGGGAAAACCTGGTCCACGCCCCAGCTGTCGGGCAGGCTCTGGAACAAACTGAAGTTGCAGAAATACTTCTGTGCGAGCAAGCGCGGGAGTTCGCTGAGTTCGTAAGGCGGATGGCGCAAATCCTTCGCCAGCTGGTCCACCTTGCGTACGATGCTCCAGAACAGGCGTTCGCACATGGCGCGCGTCGGCAGGTCGTAATCGCCCACCTTGAAACCGTTCAGAACGTCATCGTTCAGCTGGATGGCATCGTGCCAGCTTTCGAGCAGGTTCTTCGGGGTAAGTCCCTTGTAAATGCCGTACAAATCCTTCAACGCATCGGGAGCGTCGTCGTCAATCTCGTGAGCGTTCTCGTCGAAGAACGCCTGGCCTGCGGTTTCCAGCACGTTGAACACCAAAATGGAATGGTGCGCCGCAAGAGCGCGGCCCGATTCCGCAATGATGTTCGGGTGCGGCACGTCGCCGTTTTCGCAGGCTTCGTACATGGCGTACACCACGTCGTTCGCGTATTCCTGGATGGAGTAGTTCACCGAGCTCGCGTTGGAACTGCGGGTGCCGTCATAATCCACACCGAGACCGCCGCCCACGTCCACGAATTCAAGGCTCATGCCCATCTTGCGAATCTGCACATAGAACTGCGAGACTTCGCGCAGGCCCGATTTGATGTGGCGGATGTTCGTAATCTGGCTACCCAGGTGGAAGTGGATGAGCTTCATGCAGTCTTCCATCTTCTCCTGCTTGATGTAGTCCAGCGCTTCTAGCAGTTCGGAACTGTTGAGACCGAACTTGCTGTGGTATCCGCCAGATTCTTCCCACTTGCCGCTGCCGGAGCTAGCAAGCTTGATGCGGATGCCGATGTTCGGGCGCACGCCGATACGGCGGGAAAGTTCCACCACCAAGTGGAGCTCGTTCATCTTCTCGACGACGATGAAAATCTTCTTGCCCATCTTCTGCGCGAGGAGGGCAAGTTCAATGAAGTCCTCGTCCTTGTAGCCGTTGCAGATAATCAGCGAATCCGGGTTGTCCATGTTCGCGAGCACCGCATGCAGTTCCGGCTTGGAACCGGCCTCGAGACCGATGTTGTATTTTTTGCCGTGGCTGACGATTTCTTCGAGCACGGCGCGTTGCTGGTTCACCTTGATCGGGAAGATGCTGTAGTAGCTCCCGTTGAAACCATATTCCTGACGGGACTTGTTGAAGCACTCGTTTATCTTCTCGATGCGGCTGTCCAGGATGTCCGGGAAGCGAAGCAGCATCGGAGTGGAGACGTCGCGGAGCGAAAGTTCCTGCACGAGTTCGTACAGGTCAATGTCCGGGCCGCCTTCCTTGAGCGGGTGAACAGTCGCGTGGCCCTTCTCGTTGATGTCGAAGAAGTTCACGCCCCAACCCTTGACGTTATACAAGTCACGGGAATCGTCAATGCGCCATTTTTTCATTGCTCTGAGTCTCTCTAGTCAACGAGAACAGGGTTGAAGTTTTCCTTCCACGGGAGGCCGTACTTGGTGAGGGCTTCCATGAACGGATCCGGGTCGAATTCTTCCACGGTATGCACGCCCGGCTTGTTCCACTTGCCGGTAAGCACCATCATGGCGCCGCACATGGCCGGCACGCCGGTCGTGTAGGCGATAGCCTGGCTGCCGAGTTCCTTGTAGCATTCCTGGTGGTCGCAAACGTTGTACAGGTAGTAGGTCTTGTCCTTGCCGTCCTTCTTGCCCTTGAAAATACAACCGATGTTCGTCTTGCCCACGGTGCGGGGGCCGAGGCTTGCCGGGTCCGGAAGGAGCGCCTTGAGGAACTGGATAGGCACGATTTCCTGGCCCTGGAACTTGATGGGCTGCGTGCTGAGCATGCCCACGTCTTCGAGGCAGCGCATGTGGTCGAGGTAGCTCTGGCCGAACGTCATGAAGAAGCGGATGCGCTTGACGCCCGGGATGTTCTGGGCCAGCGATTCGATTTCTTCGTGGTGCAGCAGGTACATGTCCTTCTTGCCCACTTCGTCAAACACGTATTCGCGCTTGATGCTCATGGCCGGGATTTCGACCCAGTGGCCCTTGCCGTTAGCGTCGGTGTCCCAGTAGCTGCCCGGAGCGGAAACTTCGCGCAGGTTGATTTCGGGGTTGAAGTTCGTCGCGAACTTGTAGCCGTGATCGCCGCCGTTGCAGTCGAGGATGTCGATTTCCTCGATGGTATCGAACTGGTGCTTGAGGGCGTAGGCGCAGTAGGCCTGGGAAACACCCGGGTCAAAGCCCGAGCCGAGCAACGCCGTGAGGCCGGCCTTTTCAAACTTTTCCTTGTAAGCCCACTGCCAGCTGTAGTCGAAGTAGGCGCTAAAGCCCTGTTCCTTCACGCGCTTGTCGTAGACCTTGCGCCATTCCGGATCGTCGATGTTTTCGGGCTCGTAGTTCGCCGTGTCCATGTAGTTCACGCCGCATTCGAGGCAGGCGTCCATGATGGCGAGGTCCTGGTACGGGAGCGCAATGTTCATCACCAGGTCGGGCTTATATTCCTTGATGAGCTTAGAGACATTTTCGGCCTTGTCCGCATCCACGGCGGCAGTCGTGATGACCGTCTTCGTGTTCGGGCGCAGTTCCTGTGCCAGCTTCTCGCAGTTTTCGCGGTGGCGGCTAGCGATGCAGATTTCGCTGAACACTTCGCTTGCCGTGCAGCACTTCTTGATAGCAACCGTGGCGACAGCGCCACAACCGATAATCAATGCTCTTGCCATTTTTTGTTTATTCCTCACGTTAAGAGTTAATCCATCGGGATGGCGATCCCGGTGGTGAATGTTAGCTTGATAAATTTAGGAAAAAAGTAAGCGTACATTCCCATTCTATTCTTAAAAAGTTCTTCAACGATATGTATAGGTGTATTTGTACCGCCTTATAACCTTATCAAAGTAATCATCTGCGGTTTTACGAACATAGGAACTTTCCACAACATTTCCATTCTCATCAACCGTAACGCCGACCACCCACCTCAGTTTTCCGCCATAATCATAATACTCTTCCCGATCCAAGCGCCCATCCTTATATACAGCACTTCGTGAAACCCCATTTTCCCAAATTGATTTAGTTGTTCCGTCTAGGTTGTAGGTATACTTCCGATGAATTCGTCTTCCAGAAAAATCATCCGAAAAAAGTATTTCAATTGGATTTCCTTTAGCATCCATCTCTTTTAGGCGATAACTATACATCTCTCCATTATAAGTAACCTTCTCTTCTTTTCTGTTTTCGCTAACATCAAAATCAACACGACTCTCACTAAACGACCGCTCATCATGAATAGAAACAAGCGAGCCATCCTCATCGTAATCAATCTTTAATTTGTGTATAAACGGATAATTTATTCGGGCAGAAACCATCCTGTCATTATCCACTCGATATTGGACCTCAAAAACCTTTCCAGAATCATTCTGTAAGGTGTACACCCTTGTAATCGCCCCCTCGTCTACAGATTCCGTCATTCGGAGAGATGATCTTCTATCGGTCCGGCGAGAAATCGGCAGTGTAAAATTTTCAATCGTCCTACTTAATACAACCCCTTTTTCAGTAGTGGATTTTGCCGAAAAGAGAATTTTTCCCAGGGAATCTTCTACAACATGTTCAATCTGTATTCCATAATCATCCCAACACTTTCTCTCTTTCCCATCAACTTTCAATTTGCCGGAAACTGTATCCAACACAAATAGTTCAGCATTTACGCACGCAATCTTTTCAGAAAGCACCCTCCCCTCAAAGTCCGTACGTTCATACTTTTTCCAACATCCAGTTTTATCGAGATGCGAAAAGAATTCCAGCGCCCTTGCTCCTTGGAAATTCGTACATCCCCAAAAGAGAAACGAAATTACAAGGACAAGGGAAAATCGCATCAAAGACATTTGTTACCAAAGCGAAGGTGTTGTAAATGAGAATCCAATTTCTGCATACACCCCAGGAATATATTGTATAGGCGACAACTTCAAGCCCATTTCAAAGCGAGTCCAGGAATCATAAAAGAACCCAGTCTTGGAAGTGATATATTTGATATCGGCATCTAAGGGGATGTCTATACTTTGACGAATGCCAGAAGGAGTATTTCCCTTGATATAATATTCTCCATAAACCATTAAATTATTGACGTGTTTAGTATCAAACACTTCCGTGCTATCCCTTCTATTGGGTTTCTTTTCAAGTTTATTTCCACAGAAGATATTTCTCGCATATCCGGCACCAAAGCCAAAGCACTTCCCACTTGACGGGGAGCAATGGACGACACCTATAGTCGCATCTACAAGGAATCCGACACCTATGCCCGAAGTATCTTCGACCCAACCATTGTCATCCAAAAGATTATCCGTCGGGAAATAGACATCCAAGCCAACCGTAGCACCAAACTTTAACGCCCACGTCTTGTCGTTTGTTCCTTTGGACATTGCCGGGAACAGCCCCTCATCAAAGGTTAGTTTTCCATCCCCAGCATTCTCGGCAACCTTCTTCTTTTCCCAAGTTTTAGAAGCCGAAAATTCCTTACTCCTTCCACCATTCGGATTGTACTCAGTCCAATAATGCTTGAAAGGCGAGTAATAACGCAAGGAATCATAACTATTTACAAATTTGTACGAGAATTTTCCGCTAGAAAAAACACTCATCGGGTTATCCGATTCAAGTTTGTCCCAAATAAGACTTTCTCCATTATACCTATATTGGAAGTTCCCATAAAACGGGGTTATTAGTTCGAGCTCTTCCAAGACTCCGTTCCGAAACGAAGCTCTCATCTTGAACGATTTCTTCTCCGCCGCGGTCTGTTCCGCAACGCTCTGGTCAGATTGCTTCTGCGCAAACTTTTGGTCTTTGATTAAGTTTTCGAGGACTCTAATAAGCGGAGAGTCCTTGAAAAACTTGGGTCCGTATTTTTCGGAGTCAAACAGGTCCCCACAGTCCTGCATCCATTTAGCAGCCAAATCATCCGTTTGCTTGATGACGTCTTCATCGTAACGCAACAGAAGGGAGCCTCTTTCGAAAGAGGTGTGCAAGGCTTTTTGCGGATTGTATTCCTCACCAGTGAATGCCTTGAGGTAGTCCAAACATTCCTGGGCATGAATTTCCAACTGCCTCGTTTTTTCATCTGAGGCAAAGGCATGCCCTGCCATTACAACAAGAAAGAAAGAAAGAAATAAAGAAAGAAGTCTTTCTTGTACAATTCCTCATCAGAAACCTCCTGAAAGAGTAAAAAATGGAGATCCCCACCTTGGTGGCCATGCGCACTAAACAACAAGTTGTTAAGTGCTGTCCGCCCGCCTGCGCGGGGATGACACCCTACTAATAATTTTCAGCGGTCACTTCGAAGAAGGACTGCGGGTGGGCGCACACCGGGCATGCGGCCGGAGCCTTGGTGCCCACGACGATGTGGCCACAGTTGCGGCATTCCCACACCTTGACTTCGCTCTTCTCGAACACGGCGGCGGTTTCCACGTTCTTGAGGAGGGCGCGGTAGCGTTCTTCGTGGCGCTTTTCAATGGCGGCGACCATGCGGAACTTGTTGGCGAGAGCCTTGAAGCCTTCGGCCTCGGCGGTCTTCGCGAAGTCTTCGTACATGTCGGTCCATTCGTAGTTTTCGCCATCGGCGGCGGCCTTCAGGTTGGCAGCGGTATCGCCGATGCCTTCGAGTTCCTTGAACCACAGCTTGGCGTGTTCCTTCTCGTTGTCGGCGGTTTTCAGGAACAGTTCGGCGATCTGTTCGTAGCCTTCCTTCTTGGCGCAGCTAGCGAAGTAGGTGTACTTGTTGCGGGCCTGGGATTCGCCAGCGAAGGCGGCCTGGAGGTTCTTTTCGGTCTGGGTTCCGGCGTACTTGTTTGCCATATTGTATCCTTTTGTGAATTGTGTCTCTTTGTCCTACTAATGTAGATTATTTTGGCTCCAAAAAGCAACCAATTGATAAAATTAACGCGAAAACCGCAGCGAATTAAATTCGTTGCGGCTTTTATGCATTCAAAAAAGAAACTTTTCGAAGCTTATCATCTTCAATTTTTACGAGAAGCGAGCAGAGCGAGGCCGCAGGACCGAAGCTGTACAAATAGTACAGCGAGAGTCCGAGAACGAAGCTATGCGACGCTTATCGTGAAAATTATACAGCCGCGAATGCGGCGCCGAGCTTCGCGAGGGCCTCGTCGCATTCCGCGGCGCTCACGTTCAGCGGCGGCAAGAGACGCAGCACGTTGCCCTTGGCGCTAAGCACCATGAGCTTTTCGCCCCGGGCGGCGGCGATGATGTTACCCACCGGCATGGATTCGTCAAGAGCCACACCGAGAATCAGGCCTTCACCGCGGATTTCCTTGGCAAAGCTGTACTTCTCCACGAGGGCCGCCAAACCGGCCTTCAGCTGGGCGGAACGTTCGGCGACATTCTTGAGTAGCCCCGGAATCTGCTTCACGACAGCGAGACCTGCGGCGCAGGCAATCGGGTTACCGCCGAATGTGGTACCGTGGTCACCGGCCTTGAGCTGGTCGGCAATCTTCTGGCGCAGGAGCACCGCACCCAGCGGGAGACCGCCACCGATTCCCTTGGCAAGCGTTACCAGGTCCGGATTCAGGCCGTACTTCTCGAAACCGAGGAAGGTTCCAAGACGTCCCACACCCGCCTGCACTTCGTCAACGATGACGAGGCAGCCGCATTCCTTTTGCAGGCTATTGATCGTTGCAACCATCTCGGCAGAAAGCGTCATCACGCCACCTTCGGCAGCCAGCGATTCCAGCATGATGGCACATGTATTGCCATCCACCTCAGCCTTCAATGCAGCACAGTCATTCCATGTTACGTGCACAAAATCACCCGGCATGGAACCGAAGCCTTCGCGGATGGCCGGCTGGCCCGTCGCAGAAAGTGCGGCATACGTCCTTCCGTGGAAACTGTTCACGAACGTGATAATCTTCTGCCGGTTCTTTTCGCCCTTCCGGTCGAAGTACTTACGTGCAAACTTGATTGCACCTTCGTTCGCCTCGGTACCCGAGTTGCAGAAGAACGCCTTGTCGAACTTGGTGATTTCAAGGAGTGCCTTGCCGAGATTAATCTGCGGGTAGTTCGGGTAAAGGTTGCTGATGTGGTTGAAGTGGTTCATCTGTTCCACCACAGCATCCTTAATCGCCTGGTTCTGGTGACCGAGCGCATTCACGGCAATACCCGCAACGAAGTCCAGGTACTGAGTGCCCTGGTCGTCATAGAGGTAAGAGCCTTCGCCCTTCACGAAGTTGATGTCTGCCTTGCCGTAGAGCGGCGCGATAATTTGTTTGTCCTGTTCGAGCAGGTTAGCGCAAGATTGTGCCATAGTTTAAATCTCCATTAATTTGTTTGCCAAAGTGTTCCGCGTCCTTCCAACCCACGATGTGGATGCTCTTGAGTCCTCGTCGGATCGACTTGAAACTCTCGCGGACTTTGGGAATCATACCGCCGGAGATGACGCCAGCTTCGATCAGCTTTTCGGCGTCCGCCTCGCTCAGTTCGGGAATCACATTCTTGTTTTCGTCCATCACGCCCGGCACATCGCTCACCAACACGAACTGGTCGGCCTCCAGCGCCACAGCCAGTTCGCTTGCAGCCGTGTCTGCGTTCACGTTCCAGCTCACGCCGTTACCGTTAGCGTCAGGACCAATAGAAATCGGGCTCACCACGGGAACAAACCCCGCACCCCAGAGCGCGGTCACAATGCCCGGGTTCACCTTCTTGATTTCGCCTACCAGGCCAAGGTCTACCTTGCCCTGCTTCTTGACCACCTGGAACAAATTCGCGTCTACGCCCGAAATACCGACGGCACCACAGCCGTTGTTCAGGAGCATGCGCACGAGCTTCTTGTTCACGTGGCCAGAGAGGGTCATCTCGACCATCTTCATGATGCCGGGGGTCGTGACTCGGAGGCCGTCGATGAATGTCGGTTGTTCCTTGAGCAAGGCGATATTCTCGTTGATGTCCTTGCCACCGCCGTGAACCACGGCCACCTGACAGCCACTACCGGGGAGGGTAGAAACTGCCGACACAAAATCAGCCAGCTTGGCTTCGTCGATTGCCAGGCTGCCACCAATTTTTACAACCACTTTTTTCATCGCTCGGTTTGTTCCTCTCGAGTTTTGCCTTGCAAGGCAGTGAAATTACGCGCAAAAATAAAAAAAAGAGGCCGCAGCGGCAATGTTTTTATTATATTATACCCATAATTCAACCAAAGACACAAGAGGTATATTATGGCAATCACGAAAGTTTGGCTCGACGAATCCAACGACGAGTGCGTTTCCTGCGGCGCTTGCGAAGCTACTTGCGACGCAGTGTTCGAAGTTCCCGAGAAGATGAAGGTCAAGGAAGGTGTTGACTATTCTGCTTACGAAAGCGAAATCAAGGACGCTGCTGACGGCTGCCCGGCAGGCGTGATCAAGTACGAGTAATTGAGGTCCGGCGCAACACGCCACCCGAACTCAAAACTTTTAAAGCCCCGTCTTCGTGACGGGGTTCTTTTTTTGCAACTCTCCAAGAAAACGGTTATTCCGGTTTCAACGCCTCGTACTTCGCCCTTATCCACTCGGGGGTGCGAGCGCGGGTTTCGATGCTCACGCGGTCGATGACGCCGTTCCAAGTTTCGGTCCTAACTTCGTTGCCGCCTATGCGGAACGGGACACTGCGGTTCAATTCGTTAGGGACAAATTCCTGCGTTTCGCCCACGGGCCTGCCGTTCACGTACATGTTCACCATGTGGTCCTTTGACACTAGCGCGATGAACGCCCACTCGCCCACGGGGATACTGCTAGAATCACCGAAGAATACCGCCTCAGGATAGCTGGGCATGCTCTTCATCACGGCAAACGACCCGCTATTCACCTCGTAGTGCCACTGGAACCTTGAGGTAGAATCGCTCCAGTAGGCGCGCTGGCAGAACAGCACCTGATGCTCGCCGTTGGGGCCGTTCCACTTGGTCCACAGCGAAAGCGTGAAGTCGCCACCGGTCGGGTTTAGCGTATCGAGGTCGATATACTGGCCAGCACCGAGCAGCACGCCCTTGCCGCTCACGCCATCCACGTAATTCACACTGTCAGCCAGTCTGCCGTCGTGGTTGAACACGTACTCGTCGCCATTCATCTCGATATTCACGGTTGTCCAGCCGGTATCGGACCAGCGAACATAATCGGTATGGTAAGAGTTAAACCCGTACGCATCTGCAAGCAGGGACAGGTCAGGGTTCCAGAGGAATCCGTCATAGTTTTCAAGCTGCGGGAGAACAACGGTATCGCCTTCATCTTGTATGGTAAACGGAATGTAACCCAGTACGGAATCACTTTCCGAATAAATTAACTCTTCCTGCATTCCCGGCGGGATAGAATCAAAACTGAACGAGCCATCTTCCTGCACATCGGCGCTAAGATGCGTCCCGCCAATGTGGACCTTGCCCGAAGTCACACCGGACATGCTCCCGCGCAGGGCCTTGCGCGAACCGACACGAACCTCAGTCGCCTTTCCACTCGGCGGGAGCGAGATACCCGAAAGGGACCCCGACCGTGCATACAGATAAACACCCGCAAACGCATTTACCACGCCCTTTGCAGAATCCGCATACTGGATGACAGTCGTCCGCCCGTTTTGCAGGTAACCGTGCATGTCATTACTTGCCACCTTGAATTCGAACTGCGCATTTGAATCGGCAACAGCTTCCAGAGAATCCTCAATCGCATAACCGTTATCCCAGTACAGCGTGAGCCGTGCGGCAGGCATCTTGTTGCCCTGCATGTCGACAACGGTCCCCGCAATCTTTGTCGTATCCGGTTCACGCGCAATAGAGTTCCCGATATCGGTCACGCCACCCGCAACGTCGTCGCCGTTCGAACAGGCAAAAAACGCAAGGGAAGCGGCAAGGGCAAGCGCCCATACTTGGCAAGGCTTTTTAAGACAAACTATCAAGCGATTCATCCTTCGGCCTCCTTCCCCACCTTCTTGCTCATCGGGAACGCCACGAGCATCATCTCGTAAACGCGTTCCACGTTCGTGTCGTTGGACGCACGGGCAATAATCTTCTTGCGGGCTTCTTCGAGGACTTCCACAGCATAATTATAGGAACTTTCGCTCATGGCAAGCGTCGTGAAGGCGGCAAAGCGCTCGTCCTTCGGCATGGACTCCACCGCGCCTATCGCATGCTGGATATACTCGCGACGAATCTGCCGGAGGGCAATCGGCGGGATTTCTGCAGCATCGAGCATCTGCGAGGTCTGCACGTAACGGCCGTCGTCGAGCTTGCGCAAGAGCCCCCATTCCAGCAGGTTCTTCACCGCATCGCGCGCCTCTTCCGTAGTTATCTGCGGGGTAAGCGAGCGGGCCAACACGCGGTAGTCGCCGTGCCACTGCGTATCCGCCGCGAGTTCACGAATTACCGGGTAGTACCACTTGCTGAAGTAGGCCTGCTCGCGCGTGGTGATGTGCGTGAATTCAATCTGCTTGCGAATTTGCAGAATCTGCTTCCAGGCCTGGTCGCGCTCGTCCACCTGCTGCGCCTGGTTGTACTGCACCAGCGCCTCGAAGTATTCCTTTTGCAGGGGCTCGAAATCCATCGCCTTCGAAATCTTCTCGATAGATTTCGGCGTGAGGTTGAACCGCCCGCGAATCACGTTCAGGCAGTACGAGGAACTGCTGAACCCCGCCTTCGCCGCAAAGAAACGGTGCGAAAACACGGAGCGCATTTTCTTCTGCTCTTCGAAATAGTCCTGCATGAACTTGCGGAAGTCATCGTAGTCAAAAAGATGTTCCAGCGCGATACTCATGCCCATAAACTACATTATTTTTACACAAAAAGGCGATTTTTGAGTAAAAAAGCGTGTAAAACGCGTTTAAACCGCAAATTTTTGCTACACACGCAGTGTAAAACTAAGATCCCCGACCACGTCGGGGATGACAACAGGAAAACCAAAGATCCCCGATCAAGTCGGGGATGACTACAGGAAAACCAAAGATCCCCGACCACGTCGGGGATGACGACAGGATGACAACGGGATGACGACAGGAAAATTACGCGACCTGGCGGAGGGTGAACACGACGGAAGCGGGCCTCCCCTCTTCGTCCCTCTCGACAAGGATAAACGAAAGCTGGACCCTGCCATGCAACTTCCCCTGGCACTCCGCAAAAATCAGGCTCTGCTGATCCAAGCGAGCCGGAAGCGTTTTCAAGTCCAGGAATTCGAGCATCTGCAGCTTGTCCTTGGTCTCGACAAGCGCAAAGACAGCGCGCTCGATGTTTGTCGCCAGGTTGTCCTCGTCACGAACGACATCCGAGACAAAGGGGTCGCGCTGCACCACCTCGTACGTATCATTCTTCAAGTCGACAACATACACGCATTGGTAAAGCGAGGTAATCGCGCGCGTGACTCGGTCCTTGTGTTCCTCGTCGCGGTACTTCTGGTCAAGCACGATATTGCTGGTATAGATGCTCCTGAAGTGATTAGATATGCGGTTGCACAGATAATAGCCCGCCATTCCAATCGCGATGGATTCAATCGTATAGCCGCCCATCACCGCAATGAACCAATCCAGCGGCTCATGGAAATCACTACGGACCAGGGAGCGAAAATCACTTACCAGCACGTTAGACACAAGAATCATCACATAGTTCAAGGCAACGCTGATAAGGTAAATTTTCTTTTCGCAATAGAACAGGCTCACCATGGGCACAAGCGCGTAGGTAATATAGACACCCACCTTGGCCGTACACATGAACGTGAGGACCCCCATAAAGCCAACCAGCCCCCAAAAAACGGTCCACAGGCTAAGCGGGAAGTAGCGGTTCAGAATTTTTTGACCAAACGAAAGAATAATGAGGGCCAAGCTCATCAGTACACACGACGAATACGAGACGTCACAGTAACCCAAGAAACGGTCAAGCGCGATGGCCGGGCCCGCAAAGGCGCAGAAGAACAGAATCTTGGCCATAGACTCGTTCATCGAACGTCTATTCTTTAGAACAAAATCTCTATACCTATTGATCCCGCTATCTTGCACTGGCATAAATCTCCGCTTTCAGTACAAGATAAAATAATCAAAATAAAGTTCAATAGAGCGCAATGCAAATAATTTGTAAGAAAAAAGTTTACTTTGCGACGAGAAAATAATTTTTTGATATGAAAAAGCCCCGCACAAGGCGGGGCTGAATTTGAATGGGAGATCCCCGCCTGCGCGGGGATGACAGAACCAAACTATCTACCCCTCTTCATCTGCTTGAGGAGGGCGCTCATTTTCGGGGGCTGGGCAACCACGTTCTTCTTGGGCGCAAAACCCGGGCGATCCTTGCCCGCAATCTTGTTCTTGAGGTCAGCGATGGTCGCATGGCCCTGGATGCCGCCCTGCGGGCGGGCATTGCCGCGAGCACCATCGCGGCCGCGGCCACCGAAGTTCCCGCGAGAACCGCCGACACGCTGGCCGCGAGGGCCAGTCACACCCGCACCTGCCACACCGTCGGTAGATTCCTGCTTCATCGAGAGGCTGATACGCTTCTGGTTCGCATCTACGGCAACAACGCGCACCTTCACGACATCGCCCACGGTCAGGACTTCCTTCGCGTCGGTCACGTACTTGTCGCTGATTTCAGAAATATGCACGAGGCCATCCTGGTGAACGCCAATGTCCACGAACGCGCCGAAGTTCGCCACGTTCGTGACCACGCCTTCCATCCAGCTGCCCGTAACGAGGTCGTTGATGGTCTTGATGCGGTCATCGAATTTCGCATAACGGAATTCCTTACGCGGGTCGCGGCTCGGCTTCTGCAGTTCCTTCACGATATCGTCGAGGGTAGCCTTACCCACCTCGTCGGAGAGGAACTCATCGACCTTGATAGCCTTCACCGCTTCGGCATTGCCCACGATATCCTTCACCGGAACACCCACCTTCTCGGCCATCTGTTCCACGAGGGCGTAGTTTTCGGGGTGCACCGCGGAATCATCCAGCGGGTTTTCGGCACCCGGGATGCGCATGAAGCCCGCCGCCTGCTCGAAGGCCTTCGGACCGAAGCCCTTCACCTTCTTCAGGTCTTCACGGCTGGCAAACGCGCCGTTCTCTTCGCGGTACTTCACGATGGCTTCCGAAAGCGTATTGCTGAGGCCCGCCACATGGGCAAGGAGCGGAGCGGAAGCGCTGTTCACGTCCACACCCACCATGTTCACGCAGCTTTCCACCACTTCGTCGAGGCGTTTCTTGAGTTCGCGCTGGTTCACGTCGTGCTGGTACTGGCCCACGCCGATAGACTGCGGGTCTACCTTCACGAGTTCGGCAAGCGGGTCCTGCAGGCGGCGGCCAATCGAAATCGCGCCGCGGGTCGTCACGTCTTCCTTCGGGAATTCCTGGATGGCAATCATGCTTGCGCTGTAAACGGAAGCGCCGGCCTCGCTCACGATAACGCGCGGCGGAACCTTGCCCTTGAACTTGAGGGCCATCTCGCCACAGAAGGCGTCGGTTTCGCGGCTCGCGGTTCCGTTACCAATGGCGATGAGGTCAATCTTGTACTTGTCGATGAGCTGCATCAGGTACACAGCGGCACCGGCCTTGTCGTTCCACGGTTCATGCGGCTTGATAATGCCATGATCCATGAACTTGCCGTTTTCGTCGAGCACAGCCACCTTGCAGCCCGTACGGAAACCCGGGTCGAGAGCGAGCACGGCCTTGTGACCGGCAGGGGCGGCAAGCAGAACGTCTTGCAGGTTCTTGCTGAACACCTTGAAGGCTTCCTCTTCGGCGGCGTCCTTGAGCATCAGGCGCACTTCGCTTTCCATGCTCGGCTGCAGCAGGCGTTCCCAGGCGTCCTGGCACATGGCCTCCAGGTACGGAGTCCAGGTCGTTTCGCCCTTGATAATCTGGGTCTTGAGGTAGCCGACCATTTCGTCGTTCGGCACTTCGATGGTGAGGCGCAGCACCTTCTCCTTTTCGCCACGGCGGAGCGCAAGCATGCGGTGGCTCGGAATCTTGCTGACCGGCTCGCTGAAGTCGTAATAGTCCTTGAACTTTGTCTCCTGCTTCTCGAAATCCTTCTTGACCTTGGAAACCATCACGCCGGTCTTTTCCATCTTGGCACGGAGGTACTGGCGGAATTCGGTATTGTCGGCAACCTCTTCGGCGAGAATGTCGGCGGCACCCTTGAGGGCGGCCTTCGGGTCGGCAAGGCCCTTCTCCTCGGAGAGGTAGATGCGGGCGATTTCTTCGGCGGTGTTGCCGGTATTTTCCTGTGCCCACATCAGGCGAGCCAGCGGTTCAAGACCGAGTTCCTTCGCGATGGTCGCGCGGGTGCGCTTCTTGGGCTTGTACGGGGCGTAAATATCTTCGAGGAGAGTCTTGTCCTTGCAGGCCTCGATCTGGGCCTTGAGTTCGGGAGTGAGCTTGCCCTGTTCCTCGATGCTCTTGAGCACCGTTTCCTTACGGTCGGCAAGTTCCTGCAGATAGTCGCGACGGTGGCTGATGTCGCGCAGTTCAATTTCGTTCAGCGAACCCGTCTGGTCCTTGCGGTAGCGGGCGATAAAGGGGACCGTGCCCCCCTGGTCCATGAGTTCAAGCGCCTTAGCGACGCGCCATACTTCGAGCTTCAGTTCTTCGGCAATAATTGCGGAAAAATCCATGTTCTATTCCTATATGTAGATTTTTAGGGTCATAAATGCCCTGGGTTGACAAAGGCGGAATATAGCAAATGAAAATGTCAGTTTTATGACAGAAAAGGCCTTTTTACAAGAAGCATTTTTTGCCACGCACCGTCAAAGCAGCCCTATTTCGTTGAATATCAACGTTTTAGCCCGATTGTGAAAAATCCCACACAACATTACCACAACCGGAAAATTTTTGGTATTTTAAGGAAGACGTCCAACAGGAGTTCCGGATGAAAAGACTTATCGCCATCGCCATGTGCGCAATTTTTGCGGGGTGCCTAGAGCCCCAGCAGGTCAAGGTAGAAATACCTGCCCAAGAGACGCACGCCAAGGCGGAGTCCGTTTTCGACAGCGGCCTGGGTTGGACCCCGGTAAAGACGGTCAAGGTTTTCACGCTCGGCGAAAAGAAGGTCGAGGTGGAACAGATTGCCGTAAGCAGCAAGCAGGATATCGACAGGGCCCTGAAGGAAGGCGCCAAGCACTGGATTACGGACTCAATCTTTATACACGAATCCGCAGACTTTATACTCATCCGCGAATACAGGCGCGACGCTCCACGGTTCTACGAATACCCGCGCAGCCAGTTCGTATTCGAGTTTCAGCCCAAGTAGATTTCGGGATTTTTAGAATAGAACCTGCGATGAGTCCAGCCGTACCAGAGGGCTGGATTTTCTTTTATGCGGGATTCGAGCCAGGCGTTGAAGGCGGGCATGACACCGCCGGGCTTTGAGCTTTTATCGCAGGGAGCGGAAGCTTCATTGCAAGTGTCGGATGCGCGCGGCAGTTCAATCGCATGGAGCACGTGAATTGTTTTCGAGATGCCGGGAACGTCCGTTTTAGACTGTCCGCGGCAATCCTCCAGCCAGCAGATATACACGGGCGTCTCGGGGCGGTGCCGGAGCAGAAAGTCCGGGAGCGGGTTGTTGCGCACGGGCCTGTGCATGAACTCGCCATCGAGCGCACTCGGGATGCGGCTATCCTGATCGGCCAGCAGACAAACTAACTTCCCATCACCCAGCAGGCGCAAGAACTCCCGCGGGGTGCGCGCATCTACGCCGTAAGGGCGACCATCGACGGCCCGAATTCGCTTGTCCAAAATGCGGTTGAGCCAGGCAGGCCTTAGCGGGATGTAGCTTGCCACCAGCGGGATTCCGAGGCGGCAGAGCCAGGGGCCAATCGCCTCGTAGTTCCCGAAATGCGCCGTAAGGAATATACCACCACCGCGCATCTTCTCGAGGACCGGTGCAGAACCTTCCGCAAGGGCAAAGTCCCAACCCTCGATGCGGCAGGGGTACGCCGATACTTCGCGGGGCAACTTCTTGAATGTCGGGAACCGGAAAAGGAGTTCACCCGCGTGGTGCGCGAGATTGCAGATGAGCGTGCCGTAAAACTTTGAGTAACTCGTGCCATAGACATGCCGCAGGTTCGCGTACACCGTAGAGCGCTTCCACCCGCTGGAGCGGAGCACGAAACCGGCGGTTCGCGCGAACACTTTCGACATGATGGAACGGAGTACGGGCATATTACAGCAAAATATACTTAAAAATTGATATGATACGCACCGTATCATTCCCATAAAAATATTGAAAATTTTTGTCTAAAAAATTAAGTTTTTACAACAATTTTCTCATTTTTGTATCATTCCAAGTATTGCTTTTTCAAAATACAGAAGATAAATTTATAGACATGAAACCGATAACCGAATACAAGGACTACCGCAAGTTCATGCAGGACTTCTACGACGAGCGCAAGCGCACGGGCGCGTTCTCGTGGAGGGAATTCTCGAAACTTGCGGGGTTTGCATCCCCCACCTACCTCAAGCTGGTATGCGAAGGCAAGAGTGGCCTGAGCAAGGTCAAGATGTTGCAGGTTTCCAAGGCGATGGGGCTCACCGGTTACGAGGAGGAATACTTCTCGCTGCTCGTGACACTTGCCAAGGCAACCAAGGATGCCGACAAGAAGGCAACGCTGCTCAAACTGGAAAAGATTGCAGTCGAGCACAAGGTGCGCGTTGTCGATAGCGAAGCCTTCCAGTATTACGAATCCTGGAAGTACCCGGTAATTCGCGAACTTGCGCCAATGATGCCGGGAGCACAGCCGCGAAAGATTGCCGACGAGTGCAAGGAATATGTTTCCGCCGAAGAAGTCCGCGACATCCTCGCCTTCCTGGTGAAAGCAGGGTTCCTGAAGAAGGACGGCGAGAAGGCCTATTCACAGACCGAGAAGGCTGTCATCGGTTCGGCAGAAGCGCAACCTATTGCCATCCGCGCCATGCACAAGGAAATGGGCAATATGGCCGTGCGTGCGGTAGACCGCTACAGCGCAAGCGAGCGGTACTTTACCGGAATGACCATCGGCGTGAACGAATCCAACTATGCACGCATCGTCGCCGAAATCGATGCCTGCGCCAAGAAAATCGCCGCCATCGCAAACGAGGGCGGCAAACTGGACCAGGTCTATGGCCTGAACTTTCAACTTTTCCCGTTTACAAACAAGATAGAAGGAGTGAACCATGCTTAACCTCAAGAAGAATCTCTATATCGCAGGCGCGTTCGCCCTTTGCGCTCTGGCAGCCTGCTCTTCGGATAACCCCTCTTCGGCGGGCTCCACGACCATGCCGAACGCGACTGCCGAAAACAGCAGTTCTTCGGACGAGGTGACAACAAGTTCCTCGGACAACGCAATTACTAGTTCGGCAGACGAAGAAATCAACAGCAGTTCCTCCGTAAATTCTTTCGTTCCAGGTAAAGGCATCGTCTTCACGACCGCAGCCACATCGGTAAAGAAAATCAATCAGGGCGAAGTCACCGTCTACGGCAATGAAAACGGAGCGGAAGCGACCTGTTCCGCAGGCAAGTACGCCAGCACGAAGAAATACCTGGCGAGAATCAGCATTGCCGACGGTGAAACCATGGAACGGACAATCGGGTTATACAACTTCGGAAGTGCCTGCAACGATATCTACAAGGCTTTCCAGGAATCGTGCAATTCCGGCTTGGTAGATGTCGCACCAGATGCAGTATGTAGCGGGAACGGAGACTTAAAGGCTTTCTGCTACGCTTCCAAAACTGATTCCGTTACGACATGCAATGCAAGAGGCGAATGCGTCACAGCAGGGCCGGATTCCACAATCAACTTCGACACGCTTCTTGAAAGTTTCACCAAGGAATCCAACGATATCTGCGGCACCATCGCAGACGGTGTAGACACGACAGAATACGACATTCCCAAATCAGACCCCGACAGCAGCATCAAGGCGAATTCCGGCAGGGTATTCATCCTTGAACCTAATACAGATAAACTAGATGTTACCGATGAAGAGCGTGCGGTTCTGGACAGTCTTGCATCGGCTTTCCCGGAAAAACGCAGGATAGACGAAATCGACGGCATGACCATTTTTATCAACGACGATGCCGAATACTACTTCACGACGGAAGGCAAGAAATTCATCCTTAACGAAGATGACAACACCTGTACCGGAAACATATATGCGGAAGAACTTGGTGTAATGCGTTCCGTATCAAAATACGGCAACTGGCGTGTAACCAATACAACTACCCTCCTGGTTCGCGACATCGGAATTGTATACCTGGTCAATGACGGTACCGGTTCGGCCAAGGAAGTTTTCCAAGCGGAATGCGAAGCGACAAACGGTTCTTATTACGAATATATCGAGAAGGCATTTGGATGTGCCGTAAAGAATTTCACCGGCATTCCGTTCGAAACCATCGTTAGCGAACAGGAAACCTTGAGTAGGAACAATTTCAATATTCTTCCGGAATTCACTCCGCGAAACTAGAACGCACTAAAAATTATACTAGATTGTTATCCGTTGCGGCACGTGTCGCGACGGAGTTTTTTTATGGCAATTTTCAATAGCATTCTCGAAACTATCGGCAACACGCCACTCGTACGCATCAACAAGTTGAACAAGGGCGACGCCGAAGTCTACGTAAAACTCGAAAGTTTCAACCCGCTCGGCAGCGCGAAAGACCGCGTGGCGTTCAACATGATTGAGCGCGCCGAAAAGGAAGGCAAGCTCAAGCCGGGCGCGCTCATCATCGAGCCGACCAGCGGCAATACGGGCGTCGGACTCGCCTACGTGGGTGCGGTAAAGGGCTACAAGGTGGTGCTCACGATGCCCGATTCCATGAGCGTCGAGCGCCAGATGCTCCTGAAGGCGCTCGGGGCCGAGGTCGTGCTGACCGAAGGCGCGAAGGGCATGGCGGGCTGCATCGAGAAGGCGAACGAGATTGCGGCGCAGAACCCGGGAAGTTTCATTCCGCAGCAGTTCGAGAATCCGGCGAACCCGGAGGCGCACTACCTCACGACGGGTCCCGAAATCTGGAACGATACCGAGGGCAACGTAGACGTGTTTATCGCGACGGCGGGCACGGGCGGAACCGTAAGCGGTACGGCGAAGTACCTCAAGGAAAAGAACCCGAACGTTTATGTAATCGCCATCGAGCCCGATGACTCCCCGATGATTAGCAAGGGTGTAGCGGGTCCGCACAAGATACAGGGAATCGGTGCGAACTTTATCCCGAAAATCTACGACCCGAAGGTGGTCGACGAGGTGTACCTCACCAGCACGGAGAAGGCCGGGAACGCGGCCCGAGCGGCAGCAAGCGAAGAAGGCATCTTCGTCGGGATTTCGTCCGGAGCGGCTCTGGAATGCGCGTTGACGGTTGCGAAGCGCCCCGAATTCAAGGGCAAGCGAATCGTCGCGCTCCTCCCCGATACGGGCGAACGCTACCTGAGCACCTGGCTCTGGACGGAAAAGTAGCCTGTATAGTTATATTTCAATAAACAAGTATTCGAAAATAGGAGATTCACCAAATGGTCATTACCGTATTTATCCTGTACCTGCTGATGATGCTCGGTATCGGATTCTACTTTTCCAAGAAGGCGAACAGCCTGAACGCTTACTACCTGGGCAACCGCGGCATGAACAAGTGGGTGGTCGCGATGTCCGCGCAGGCTTCCGACATGAGCGGCTGGCTCCTGATGGGCCTCCCGGGCGCCATCTTCGTGAGCGGTTTCTCCGAAGCGTGGATCGGTATCGGACTTGTCATCGGCACATACCTCAACTGGAAAATCGTGGGTCGCAGGCTCCGCAAGTACAGCCACTTCTGCGGCGACTCCATCACGCTCCCCGACTTCTTTGCGAACCGCTTCCGCGACAACAAGGGAATCATCCGCGTTATCGCCTCCATCTTCATTCTCGCCTTCTTCCTGTTCTACACGGTTTCGGGCTTTGTCGCAAGCGCCAAACTCTTCGGCACCATCTTCGGCATGGACTACACCACGGGCCTTATCATCGGTGCGGTCGTCGTGGTGAGCTACACCTTCATGGGCGGTTTCTTCGCCGTGTGCTGGACGGACTTTATCCAGGCGACCATGATGCTCATCGCCGTCATCGCCATTCCCTCGATTATCATGGCAGGTTCGGGCGGTTTTGCAGCCACCATGGATGCGGTGAACGCGCAGAATCCCTACCTGATGAGCCTGTTCACGAACGCTACCACCGGCAAGTCCATCGGGCTGATTGCGTTGATTTCTAGCCTCGCCTGGGGTCTCGGCTATTTTGGCATGCCGCATATTCTGGTGCGCTTCATGAGCATCAAGAACGCCGAAGACATCAAGTTCTCCCGCCGCGTCGCCATGACCTGGGTCACCATCTGCCTCGGTGCCGCCATCATGATTGCAATCCTCGGCCGCTACTATGTGGAAGCGAACGGCATTACCGTCGCCGACCCGGAACGCATCTTCATGATTCTCTGCCAGACGCTCTGCCACCCGGCTGTCGCCGCCATTCTCATGGCTGCCATCCTTGCCGCCATCATGAGCACCGCCGACTCGCAGCTGCTGGTTTCGGCATCTGCATTCAGTAACGACCTCTACAAGCACCTGTTCCGCAAGAATGCGAGCAACAAGGAAGTCATGTGGGTGAGCCGCGGCGTGGTCGTACTCATTACGGTTATCGCGGTCATCGTCGCCATGCAGGGGGCGCCCAGCGCCAACGGCGCTGCACAGGGCAAGAGCTTCCTCGATGTGGTGATGAGCCTCGTGAGCTTTGCCTGGGGCGGATTCGGCGCCTGCTTCGGCCCGATTATGCTCCTTGCCCTGTTCTGGAAGCGCACCTCGCTTCCGGGCGCCATCGCGGGTATGCTCGTGGGCGGCATCACCGCATTCGTGTGGAAGTTCTACCTCTCCGGATTCTCCGCCGAAATCTTCCAGATTTACGAACTGGTGCCCGGCTTCGTGCTTAGCTTTGCGACCATCGTGATCGTGAGCCTCTGCACCAAGGCCCCCAGCAAGGAGATTCAGGAGGAGTTTGACGCTGTGGAACACACGCGCCTGAGCGATATGAAGCTGTAACCTAGAACGGGCTTACGCCCTACAGACGAAAGTACAAAAAAGGCCTGCTCGCAAGCAGGCCTTTTCATTTTCTAGAGTTTCATCCCGTATTGGGAACGCGATTCCACTAGGCTTACTCGACATCCTTAATCGTGCAGTCCATGGACTCGCCCGCCTGTGAGGTAATCGTGCTGTCGGTACCCACAGAATAGATGAACATCGAAAGCGATGCATCCTCTTCGCGTAACGGGAGCATCAGCAACGTGGAGCGCTGGATATCGTAGTGACCTTCATGCTTGTTCACCACATTGTCGCCAACCGAAGTTTCATAGGCGTACGAACTATCGAGGAATTTAAAAATCTTCGTAGAATCGCCATCGGCACATTCATAAATCTTGTTCTGAATCACTTCGGCCTTGGAGACCTTGCTCTTCTGGACAGCGACGCTAGCCTTAATCGCTTCGCTGTAATCGCCACCGTCTACAGAGTACAGAATTGTGTCGTCTTCATCGGCATTGTCGGTTTCTTTGACGACGAACGACATTTTGAAGCCTTCTTTCACTTTTTCCACAATCTTTTTGGCGGCATCGGTTTCGCTATACTGCACGCCGCTATTGCCCTTTTCAATACTCACCACGCCACCCGCAAAATCCGTATAGGTGACCACCCACAATTCGTCCGGAATGCGAAGTGCCAAAACGCCCTGCTTGCTGCCAGTCGACAGGTAGACTGTCTGGTCAAACAGCTTGAGTTCCATATTCTTCAGCAGATCTTCCAGTTTCGCAGCGCGGGCACCTTCCGGAAGCACTATCGAAGATGAAGAAACTTCAGAAGACGAGGATTTTGCATTGTCCTTCCCCGAAGAAGAACTATCGTCTTCTGCCCGCAAAGAGGAGGACGAATCATCTTCGTTGGAAGAAGAGGATTCTTCGGAAGAAGGGTCCGCAGAAGCGGAAGAGGAATCGTCACCGCAAGCAGCAAACACGAACGCCGACGAAATCAAAAGAGCAAGAAACCTATACTTCATATTCTAAAATATAGTTTATCAAGAAACAGGAAGCCCGTTCTTGCTTGAACGGGCTTCCTAATTTACGCCATCGCTTATCGTAGCGTCACGAACTTGTTCGCAAGCACCTTCCCACGGGCATCAAGCAGCTTCGCCACGTAGCGGCCGGCGGGGAGCGACTCGAGCGAAACATGCGCGAACCCTGCCACCTGCTTGGAAAGCACCGCCTTGCCCGTCACGGCAAACAGCGAGAGCGTGCTGCCCGCAGGCGCGGTCACATGCATCGAGCGGTTTTCAAGTTGCATCGCCGGCGCGAAGTTCGCCACCTGACGTGCATCGCGCATCTTGGTAACGAATTCAGTGCCTTCAGGTGCGCCGACAATCGTCCCGCGGCCCACCGTACTCATGTACACCACGCCAAACGTGTTCATGTCGCCCTGCACGAAGTTTCCGTTACCCGGACCACCGAACTGATGCTTGTCATCGTTCACGCGTTCAAAAGTCTTGCACTTGTCGGTACTGCGGTAGATGCCGATCGGGTCACCTTCCTTCGCGGCACCCCAGATAAAGATGGTCTCGTAGTCGGCACCTTCCTTGGCCTTGCCGATACCCACGGCGATTGCAGTCGATGCGCCCTCGCAACGGTTCCAGGTCTTGCCACCATCTTCCGTATAGGCAAGCCCGTTCTCGCTGAAGCCCTTCGGGAGCCACATCTGCGCCTGGTCCATCGGGACCCACACGTGGCCTTCCCTGCCCGGCACCGTGCGGATGAGGCCGCCGCCGTTGTAGTATTCGCCCGCGGCGTCGTTCTGCAAGCGCGCACCATATTTCGCGAAGCTCTTGCCACCGTCATCGGAGCGGTACAGGTTCGCCTGCGCATCCATCACGTAGAACACATCCGGATTCACGGGGTCCGCGACAATGCGGGAATTCTGCGTCTGCCCGCCGTCGAGTTCCACCGCGGTCCAGGTCGCGCCGTTATCGGCGGAGCGGTACGTGGTCGAGCCCATCTCGGGCCGGTGCAGCATCACCTTGCCGTCGGCGGAGAGCACCACCATGCCCTTCGGACCCTTGAGCGTAGTCTTCACGCTGTCCCATGTCTTGCCCATGTCGTCGCTGCGGTACATCACGTTGTAGTTGATGCTTTCGTACTGGCCGTACACGGTAATCACGCCCGTGCGCAGCAGGCTACCGCTGAGCGGCGCGAATGCCATCGTCTCGGTGGAGCCGACCGTCGGCGTATGCCTCTGGGCGCTCGCGTTGATATCGGTATAGACGGCGCCGTCGTAGTCGCCAATCGCGGTCACCAGCGGGCCGCCCGGAATGCTCACGATATCGAGCGGGACGGTTTCCTCGATGCCGCGGGACATGAACTTCCACACGGGGACCTTCGCGGTGATGTCGTCGGTCATGAAAATGCCGTTGCCGCTCGTGACCCACGCCTGCTTGTTGTCGAACGGGTTAATCTCGAGCGAACCCGCCCAGTGGATGGCGTTGCCCGGAATCCAGTCCGTGCCGTTCGCGTCAATGTTGATGCCGTCGCCGTAATGCTGCCCGTGAATCCACGTCTTGCCGCCATCCGTGGTCGTGTAGATGCGGTCGCCGTAGTTGTCGCGCTCCTCGCCCTTCGCGTTCTTCGCGAGGTGACGCCCCGTGTACTTGCCGAGCGTCGAGACCACGATATACTTCGGATCCTTCGGGTCGATGGAAATGCCGCCGTAGGAACTATAGTCCTTCTCGTAGGTGGTGGGGCTCTGCTCGTGCGTCACCGAATCACTCGGGGTGATATCTTCCCACGTGCCGCCCGCGATGTTGTACTTGTAGACCGCGCCACTGTTGATGTTGTGCGGGCCCGGACCGTCGGCATAGGTGATGTACATGTCGCCACCCACAATCTTCGCGCGGTGGGGCATCAGGTTCGCGGGGCCACCCGATACGGTCTTCCATGTGGCACCGCCATCGTTACTCACCTGCAGGTTGTCCTTCGTTTCGGAGATGCCGATGTAAATCGTCTTGGTCGAGCCGTCGGCGTTCTTGCCCTGTGCCTCGTCGAACACCACGAAACTGATACCATTCACGTTGGTGAGGCTGTTCCCTTCGGCATTGGAAAGCGCGACCTTGTAGGCGCTCGTCCACGTCTTGCCGTAGTCGCTGCTCTTGTAGAGGCCCTTCGTGCGACTCCCGCAGAAGATAATGTTCGGCTTGTTCGGGTCCACCGCGAGCTTTTCGCCGGTCTGGCGGCCCATGCCGTTGCCGTGGGCGAGCATTTCCACGTAGCTCGTGTCCCAGGTGGCGCCGTAATCCTCGCTCCGGAGCACGGCAGTCCGGCCCTGGCTAAAGTAGCCCGTCCCGCCGAGCACGTAGATGCGCTTCGGGTCGGTCGGGTCGAGCGCGAACGCCTCGGTGCCGTACAGGCCCTTGTCGTTCTCCGAGATCCAGTCCATCAGCGGGATCCACCTCTTGTTCTCGAAATCGAAGCGGTAGATGCCGCCCACGTCGGTACGCGCATAGAGCACATTTTCGGCCTTCGGGTGGAAGATCACCGCCGACACGAAGCCGCCTCCATCGAAGCGGACATTGCCCCAGTTGTAGTTTTCGGCCTGCGAAAGGCCCGCACCCGCCGCGACCAGCGCGGCACCCAGCATCAATTTTTCGAACATATTCTTACCAAACATAAAGGTACAACACCCCCATACACCGGATATGAAAATATATTATTGGGTTCCGATGCGTCACAGAATGCCGCCGGGGCGCCCCAAAAGCGTTTATGCAAACACAACAAGGCAAAAATCGCCCCAAATTTCCAGAATCCCTTTACAAAACGGCCTTTTTTATTAAATTTGGAACACTCGCGGGAGTAGCTCAGTTGGTAGAGCGCGACCTTCCCAAGGTCGATGTCGAGGGTTCGAGACCCTTTTCCCGCTCTAAAAAAGAAAAGCCACCCAATGGGTGGTTTTCTTTTTTATGGGTCGGGAGAAAAAGGTGGCGAGAACCCTCGAAGAGGGTTCGGCACAAAAGTGCCGTGGGCACGAAGTGACCATGAAATAGGCACTTTTTGAGCTTGATGCGAGCCTGCGAGCATCGAGCCCGTAGGGTTGACAATCAGCCGCGCAGCGGAGTCTGATTGTCAACAAACCCTTTTCCCTTTTCATAGTCGGGAGAAAAAGGTGGCGAGAACCCTCGAAGAGGGTTCGGCATAAAAGTGCCGTGGGCACGAAGTGACCATGAAATAGGCACTTTTTGAGCTTGATGCGAGCCCACGAGCATCGAGCCCGTAAGGTTGACAATCAGCCGCGCAGCGGAGTCTGATTGTCAACAAACCCTTTTCCCTTTTCATAGTCGGGAGAAAAAAGTGGCGAGAAACTTCAAAAAGAGTTCTTTTTTCTATCATTGTCGCATGCATTTCCGCAAAAACGTTTTCAGTATATTCGCCGCGACCATCGTGCTCACCGCTCTCTGCGCAAGCCAGAGCGCCGCAGAAGAGGAAAAATCCCTGTGGCAGCGTTTCGTCGACTGGTTCAAGCCCGCCCCCTCGCTCGAAGGCGAAGGCCCGCTCTACGACGAACTTCGCGAACTGGAAACCCAGATTGACCGCATCGAAGGACGCTACTCGCGCGAACGCAGGCCCGGCAACAAGACCCGCCTGAAAAAGGAAATGGAAGACCTTAAAACCAAGCGCGAAAAGCTTATCGACAGGATCCGCGAAGAGGAAAAGGCCAAGAAAAACGCTCCCGCCGTACAGCCTGTCGCAGCGAGCAGTTCTGCGACCGCCGCTGACACCAGCAAGGCCGCACAGGCGGACATCTGCACGCCCGACACCGTCTTCGTGCGCGACACGGTCATCGTTCACGATACGTTGTACGTAATAGTTTCCGGAAAGCCCGGCGAGCAGCAGGCACCCGCAGCGCAGTCCAATACAGCGAAACCCGCCGGAGAAGCCTCCCCCACGGATTCCGCGACAGCCTCGCAGGCCATACCCGCTGCGGATTCCGCTACGGTTCCAGGTAATAAGTAGGCCTCACGCCCAGCAGTTTCTCGTCGGCAGCAAGCTCTGCCGCCGGCTCATTGCGCCCGACAACAAGCGCGCTGTCAAAACCCGCAACATACGCGCCGTACACATCCGTCCCGAGCGTATCGCCAATCATAACCGCCTTCGCGCCCGCGGGCAAGGTCGCGCGGACCTTCTGCCATATTCCGGGGAAAGGCTTGCCGAAATATTCCGCAGCGCAGCCCGTCTCCCGGCGCAGGCGTTCGCAAAGTTCGCCCGAAACAGGCGCACGAGTCCCGTCAATCCGCGGGGCCCACGCATCCGGGTTCAAGACAAGCAACAGCGCTCCGGGCCGGCGCAAGATAGCTACCGCCTGCGCGTACATCTCGTCCGTCGCCGTCGAAGAAGAAATCGCCACCACGGGCGAAACCGGATTCTCCACGGCAGCAATCCCGCATTCGGCGAGCACGTTCACGCCCGTCGCACGCCCGATGTAATAGACCTCGCGACCGGCATCAAAAGGCGAGCCACCCACAGGCAGACGCGACAACCAGCCCTTCAGTAAACTCCCGGAAGAAATCGTTTCCGCAACGGTGAAATCGAACCCGCGGGCATCCGCCTCATCGGCGAGAGCCTGATCCAAGTTCGACGCCGCATTCGTGACCAGACGGATTTCCTTGCCCACGCGACGCAGTTCAGCGAACCACTCCTTCGCGCCCGGGTACACGAAATCGCCCCGGTTATAGAGCGTGCCGTAACCGTCAAAGCAGAATGCATCGTAGCGGTCGAGAATATCGGAGAGGCGCACGCGCGGCGGCTCCCCATCGGGGGTCGTACGGCCAGAAAAAGCGCCCGACTTTTCGACAAGCGCGCGATACCGCCCGTATATTTCGAGTTCAAGTGCTTCCATCGGCAAGCGAAATGCGCTAGGCGTCGCTTCTCAATATGCCGTAGTCACGCCCTTCTACAGGAATTACCAACTGCATCTTGGAAAGCGTGCCGATATACTTCTTGAAAACAGCCTTGAAATCTTCGCCCAGCACCTCTTCGTCGTCATTTTCGAGGTTGTAGGCGACATAACTTCCGTCCGCAAAAATCGAAATACAGCAGTCCCACGTGATATCGCCTTCCTGTTCTTCCTGGTCGTCGTCGCGGTCCTGGCTTTCGAGCATGAGCATCGGGCGCGGAGCCGGGATAGCCTCCGCATGGCCGTTCTCATAGACAAAGTAATTGCGGCTGATGAGTTCGTGTTCCAGCGCCATCGTGGAAGGCTCGCGTTCAAACTCGCCACGCAGGCGGCGGATATTGCCGAGGTCGTCCTCGTAGGGGTCCTCGAAATCCTTCGGGAGCACAATCTGGTAGTAGTCGAACTGCTTGCCGCTCGCCGCATACGTGTCCTTCCACGCCTGCGGAGGTTCGGGGCGCAACGTCAAGAAGTCCTCGAAAGAATCAAGAATGTCGTGAAGGCGGGACTCCCAGCCTTCGCCCCTCTGGGCTTCAATCAACTGCATCAGGTTGCCCAGGCGCTCTTCGCCCGAGATGGAAGAAAGTTCCTCGCTCGGCACGCCGCTCATATCAAATTCGTTCATATTTTTCATTCCAAGTCAAACATTCATTCCTGGATCCTTCGACTTCGAGGCTTCGCCTCTCCGCTCAGGATGACACATTACCACTTTTCAACGGTCTTTATGGTCAGGCTCATCGCAATGTCCTTCTCGTAGTACGCGGGTTCGTTGATGAAGATGGGCCACACGCTCTCGCGCCCGTCAGCCTCGCCTTCGTACAAAATGTCCTTGCCGTCGAAGGTGCGGAAAAGTTTGTCGCCCTTCTTAAGTTCGCGATAGTCTGCCCCAAGCAAATCCGGGTGAATCATCGCCTCGATGGGTGCGCCCGCCCAAGCCTTCGGGTAACCGAGGTCACGCAACTGCGTATAGACCTCCACCTGGATGGGGGCACGCTTCTGCAGTTCCCCGCGGTTCCATTCATCCGCAAGTTCCAGGTAACGCTTTACCAGCTTTTCGGTCCGTTCGAACAGGCGGGCATCCAGCGTGCCGTGCTGCTGCGGGCCAATTTCAATACACACGTCCGCCTTCGCGACCGTGCCGAAGTAGGGCGACGCGGAGCGCTCCTCCGGCTGGTAGTAAATCCAGGCGTCATCGAATTCCTGCGTCAAGACGGCGGAGGCCTTCATCGTGAACGGGTCACGTGCCGAAAGAATCAGGCACAGCCCCATATTCGAGCCCGTGTTGTGCACGTCGAGCAACAGGTCGGTCTTCGTGTTTGCTCCCTTCGGGCCGTAAATGCGGTTGAGTTCGCGCGCACGGCGAAATTCATACTGCTGCGGTTCGAAAGACGCGTCTAGACAAGTTTGCGAAAAAGAACGGTTCAAATCAAAGTCGCGGTAACGCCGGTTGAGCCGCATGGCCTCCGGGTTCGCAAGCACCAGCGAAACCTCTGCGCTGGGGCAGCACGCACTGTAACATTCGGGGTGGTCCATCCACTTCTCGACAAGACGGACTCCCGTGCGTTCATTCCCGTGCGTTCCGCCAGAAACGACTATGGAATTAATCAAACTCATACTATTTATTATAGAAAAATTTATATTCCCTTTAAACAGGAGTCCTTATGAAAAAGCACCTCATCCCCTTTGTCGCCGCGATGGTTTCTCTTGCCGTCTTCGGTTGCAGCGAAACCAAGACACCTGCCACGGAAAACAAGGCGGCAGAAACCGTCGAGAAACCCGCCCCGGTTGAAAACACCGCAGTCGAGAAAGCCTCGCCTACAGAAAACGCAGTCGAAGGGACAAAAACAGTGACCCTCGCGAATGGCGCAAAGGTAATCTGGATGCAGGACAACCAGGGCGAAAAACTGAACCCGCGCAGCCTCTTCAGCGATGCAAGCGATTCGCTATTTGCAAGCCTGAACATGCCCGACGGCATCCCCGCCTCGGTGAGCACTTTCCTCGTGCAGGTCGATGGCAAGAACATCCTATTTGACGCGGGCCTCGGCGCCTTCGGCGGGCAGACGACGAAACGTCTCGAAGCGCTCGGCATAAACGCCGACGACATCACACTCATCTACCTGACGCATTTCCATGCAGACCATATCGCGGGCCTTATCACAAAGGACGGCGAAGGCAAAGACGTGAAGGTCTTCAAGAACGCGAGCGTCTATGCGGGCAAGGTGGAATACGACGCATGGATGAACGACATCCCGAAAAACGACTTGCAAAAAATGGTCATGGAAATCTACAAGGACAGCATTCATTTGTTCGCATTCGGCGACAGCCTCCCGAACGGAGTCCTCGCGTTTGATGCCATCGGGCACACTCCCGGCCATACCGTTTTCCAGTTCGGGAACCTGCTCGTGATCGGTGACCTGATGCACGGTTACGCCCTGCAGAAGGACCACCCCGAAATCAATTCCAACTACGACATGGACAAGGAAAAATCCATCGAGAGCCGCAAACGCATCATGCAATACGCCCGCGAAAACAAGCTCCTGATGGCGGGCATGCACCTGCCTCCCCCGGGATTTGCGGAATAGGTTAAGGTGTGAGTAGAAAAGGCTTCGCCTTGACTTTATAACCTTTCAGCGGAGAACAACATGCCAACCCAGAACAGAAAAGAAATCCTGAAAAAAGAGGGATATGTGGAAACCAGCGGTCCGGGCGGAACACGCCGCATATTCACGCCGGAAGAGTACAAAGCGTTCATGGAAGAAATTGATGCCTATCCCGACCAACACAAGGCTGACATGCTAAGGCGCATGCTGAAACCGGTGTATCACGAGCCCGAGAATAAAAAGGATTAAAAAACGGGTACTCGCCCTGTATTTTTTCTACATTTGCGCGCATGGATCTGGATTTCAACCGCAAGCTTTCCATCGCGCCGATGCTAGACTGCACCGACCGTCACGAGCGCTACTTTCTGCGGCTGATTTCCAAGCACATTCTGCTCTACAGCGAGATGGTTGTCGCAAACGCGGTGCTCCATGCAAAGCCGGAGCAGTTCCTCGGGCACGAAGCCTTCGAGCACCCCGCAGTTCTGCAGCTCGGGGGCAGCAACCCGGCCGACCTCGCGCAGGCAAGCAAACTCGTGGAATCCGCGGGTTTCCAGGAAGTGAACCTGAACTGCGGATGCCCTTCGGACCGCGTGCAGAACGGGAACTTCGGGGCTTGCCTCATGAAGGATAAGAACCTCGTGGCTGACTGCTTCAAGGCCATGCAGGACGCAGTTTCCATTCCCGTCTCCATCAAGTGCCGTATCGGGGTCGACGAGTTCGACAGCTGGGAATTCTTCACCGATTTTGTACAAACTATCCGCGATGCGGGTTGCAGGGTTTTCATCGTGCATGCGCGCAAGGCCTGGCTCCAGGGTTTAAGCCCCAAGGAGAACCGCGAGGTCCCGCCGCTGCACTACGACTTCGTACACCGCCTCAAGGCAGAGATGCCAGGCCTGAACATCAGCATCAACGGCGGCATCAAGACGCTCGACCAGGTGGAAGAGCAACTGCAGGACCTGGACGGAGTGATGGTCGGGCGAGAAGCGTACGAAAACCCGTGGTTCCTGCGCGATGCCGACGAGCGGATTTTTAACGACCTGCGACCGGCGAGCGACAACCCCGCAGACATTATCGCCGGCAAGGCACGTCCCGCCACCCGCAAGGCGCTGCTCGAGGCCTACCTCCCCTACGTGGAGAAGCAGACCGCCGAAGGCTGCCCCGCGACCATCCTCGTTCGCCACCTGTACGGGCTATTCACCGGACTCCCCGGCGCCCGAAAGTTCCGCCAGATGCTGAGCAACAACGCCCCGCGAGCCGCACAGTTCGGCGGTGCCGCGGCACTTATCCGCCAGGCAATGGACCAGGTGACCGAGTAATTTGCGTTTTTCGGTAAAAAACAGCCCCGTCCGCACCCCCTAGTCTGCCCTAAAATCCCTCTTTCCCCTTGACAAAAGGCCAAAATATTTCTCTATTTGGGGGCACATTTTTAAGTTTAACCTTTAACGGAGATACAACCATGCCTTGCGGAAAGAAAAGAAAGCGCAGGAAGATTGCGACCCACAAGCGTAAAAAGCGCCGTCGTCGTGACCGTCACAAAAAGAAACTTCGCTAATATCCGTTAGCATCTTCTTGTGATTTCCAAAAGACGGAGTGAAAACTCCGTTTTTTAGTTTTTTTTGTTTTTAGGGCTTGCCCAAAGGAATCAAAATGATTGATCGCAACAAGCACTTCCTCCGCCTGATGGACTGGAGTGAAGAAAAAATCCTCGAAACCGTCGAAATCGCCTCCCGCCTGAAGGCCGAGGTTCACGCCGGCAAGGTGTCTGACCGTCTGCACGGCCAGAACATCGCCATGTTCTTCGAGAAACCCTCGCTGCGTACCATCACCACGTTCCAGGTGGGCATGAACCAGCTCGGCGGCCACGCCGTGCTCCTCGCCCCGGATTCCATCGGGCTCGGCAAGCGCGAAAGCGTCAAGGACGTCGCCCGCTGCCTCAGCCGCTGGGTGAACGCCATCGTAGTCCGTTGCTTCAAGCAGCAGCTGGTGGAAGAACTCGCCGAATTCGGCAGCGTCCCTATAGTGAACGCCCTCACCGACGACTGCCACCCCTGCCAGGCCATCGCCTTCGCGCAGATGATCAGCGAGAACCTCGGCGGTTTCAAGAACGCCGATGGCAAGCCGAAGACTGTCGCCTTCATCGGTGACGGCAACAACGTGGCAAACTCCTTCCTCGCGCTCGCCTCCAAGGTGGGCATGAACTTCACTCTCGCCTGCCCCAAGGGTTTCGAGCAGCCGAAGAACGTGGTGGAAGAAGCCGCAGCCGGCCTCAAGAAGCACGGCTGCCAGTACCGCGTGTTCAACGACCCGAAGGAAGCCGTCAAGGACGCCGACATCCTCTATAGCGACGTCTGGGTGAGCATGGGCCAGGAAGGCGAAAAGGCCGAAAAGCAGAGCCACTTCCTCCCGTTTCAGATCAACGACGAACTCCTGAAGCTCGCTCCGGCACACTGCAAGGTGAGCCACTGCCTGCCCGCACACCGCGGCGAAGAAATCACGGATTCCGTGATGGACAACCTCGACGTGAACATGAGCTTCGAAGAAGCGGAGAATCGTCTCCATGCACATAAAGCCGTTCTCTGGCAAGTCATGACTCCTTTTTCCCGATAAGCTTCGCTATACTGCGTTGTTCGGCCTCTCACGTACCTTTTAGTACGCTACGAGGCCTCGCGCCTTGTCTAGCTCGCTTCTCTGAAAAAAGTTTTTCGCAACCCTTTTCTTAAGCAAAATGCGTTTTTGATAAAAAATTATTAAGTGAAAAATCCCGCCAATCCGCGGGATTTTTTCGTTATTTCGCGATAAAGTCGCTGGGCTTGACGCCGTAGAACACGACATCGTCTATCCAGAATTCGGTCTCGTCGTAGGAGGCTATCGAGATGGTCGTCACCGCCTTGCTGATGACATCCCAACCGAGATTGCCGTACATATCGTCGCGCGGCTTGAAATTAGCAGGCTTTATGACGCGCCGCACCCAGCCATCCGTATTGAGGGTATCGTAAGCGAGCGTCTTGCCTTCTTCGTTCGAACTGCCGAGCGTCTCAAGCGTAATCGAGATGACGCCGTTCCCGCGGGCATAGAACACGATAGAATCCGTTGCAGACAGATCGCACGGAGATTCCTCCGGGCAAACCCAGATTCCGTAGAACGACCAGCGTCCGCGCCCCGCAGAAGATACCCAGTGCAAGGCGTTGCCGGCACGGTCCGCACCCGCTTCCACGAAGAATTCCTCAATGTCCTCGCGCGTCTCGGGCACCATCGCCACCTCGGGAGTCGTCTTCACGCTCGTATCCGTAGAAGACATGTAACCCGCCTCGCTTATACCGAGTTCCCGGATAACGAACTGCGCTTCCGCAGATTCGAAGTCCAGCACCTTGACAGAATCCGGTTCAAACGTGCGGACATTCGCGAGCGTTTCCTTCCCGGGCCAAACTTCCGCATATTCGTCCACAATACTATCGCCCACAACCACACGCAGGTCATAATCATACGCCGGGAGCGAATCCATCTCGTAGAACCCTTCACTATCGGTCTTTACAAGACGGTCGGTTCCATACACCTGAATCCAAGCATGGTCAACGCCTTCCGGTAGGTAAACCCTACCACGCATGCTCCCCGTCTTTGCCAACACAAACCGCTGACCATCGAATTCGCGCAAGTCTTCGGCAAAAATCTTCCGGAACAGGCCCTTGCCCTTATCTACAATCTCGATCGTCGCCACATCAACACCGAGACTATCGATACGGATACAGCCCAAGGAATCCGTCACAAATTCCTCATAGTATTCCGGTGCAGCGGAATCTCCGTCAATACTGCGGACAAAACTTGCGGCACGCATACGGGCCAACACACCTGCCGCAGGCACGGAATCCTCGTGAACGACCTGAATCAGGTAGGCATTCTCTGTCTCGACCGTGCTGATGCCCGCCACCTTGTCGTTCGAGCACGCACAAAGAATCACGGTCACAAGGAATAAGAGGAACTTCTTCATTTTCTCGCGCCCTCCTTTTTCACCTGATGGCCATTCTGCACTTCGGCAACCGGGTAAAGGGCAAATACAAACTGCATCGCCTTGTTCGGCACCTTTACCTCACCCACCCTCTTCTGCACCTGGCGCCTGAATTCAAGCGTCATCTCGTTCAGGTCGGCAAAGCAATCTTCATCGACACCCACGAGCAGCGAAGATATATTGCGCCTCGCAGGCTCAATGGAAACCAGAGCGTTCTGCGCAAGGGCGAGCAACTGGTTCTGGTAACTGCGTATGGCGGCAGTCTTCGTGGGCGAACTTCCCGATGTAAAGTTCGCTGTCGTTGCCGCATAGCGTTCCGATGCGAGCGGAGTAATGAGCTTTAGGTCCTTGAGCACCTTTATGGCTTCGCGCACCTGGTCTTCCGAAACAGTCGGCGTAATCTGCTTCACCAGGCGCGAGACTTCGGCATGCCCACCGTTCATCTCGATAAGCGCGCGTACCACGGGAATCCACCACTTGCTTAAGAACAGGTATTCGCTCGGATTGAACTTGCGCAGGTCAACATCCTGCAGGGCAAGCGCCATCTTGTAGAGTTTGTCCTTCTTTGCGGGCGACTTTGTCTTGGACGCCGCCACCAGAATCTCGAAAATCTCGCCACTGCGGCCCTTCAGGTCCAACAGATCCTTGGCCAGCGGAATACTGCGGTTGGGCAAGTGAAGTTCCTTGTTCAGCACGCGGAACACCTGGCTCGTTTCCAGACTGAGCTTCTGCCCCAACATCTTGTAAGAATACAGGGGCATCTCCAGCTTGCGCTGGGTATAGTAGTTCTTCAGCAGATCCCTGTAATCGCTTATTTCGTCAATATTCAGCATAGGCACATTCTAGAAAAGACAATTATCCAATCAATAAAATAATCTATTCTGGCCTAAAAAAGGCGCCAGTAACTCACCCACCATTGAAAAAATTACAATGAATTGTTATAAAACAGCCCCATTTTGCCCCTTCAAGTAGGTAATTTCTTATCTAGGAAGATATTTCCGCCAATAAAGTTTCACATCCACACACAAAAAAAATCCCGCCGGTAAACTCCGGTGGGATTTTTTAGTTGCGAAAGATTCCCGCCTTCGCGGGAATGACGATAAGCGGGAATGACGACGCTAGATCAAACCTTCAAAGAAGTTGTTGCCCTTGTCATCCACGAGGATGAAGGCCGGGAAGTCCTTGATGGTGATCTTGCGGATGGCTTCCATGCCGAGTTCCGGGAAGGCCACGATGTCGTTGCTGAGGATGTTCTGTTCAGCGAGGATGGCTGCCGGGCCGCCGATAGAGCCGAGGAAGAATCCGCCGTACTTCTTGCAGGCGTCGGTCACGTCCTGGCTGCGGTTGCCCTTCGCAACCATGATCATCGAGGCACCCTTGCTCTGGAAGCGCATCACGTACGGGTCCATGCGGTTGGCAGTCGTCGGGCCGAAGCTGCCGGTGGGCATGCCTGCCGGAGTCTTGGCCGGGCCGGCGTAGTAAATCGGGTGGTCGGACACGACCTTGAGCACGGTCTTTTCTTCGTCGGTGAGTTCTTCGCCGCGTTCCTGCTTGTCGAAGATTTCGGCAATCTTTGCGTGAGCCATGTCGCGGGCCACAATCATCGTGCCCTTGAGGCTGAGGCGCGTCTTCACCGGATACTTGGTGAGGTCGGCGAGCACTTCCTTCATCGGGCGGTCAAGGTCGATTTCAACGGCCGGGGCGAGGTTCACGGCATTGCCAGCCGGAATGTAGTTTTCCGGATGGTGTTCCATCTTTTCGAGCCAGAGGCCGTTCTCGTCAATCTTTGCCTTGATGTTACGGTCGGCAGAGCAGCTAACGCCGATAGAAACCGGGCAGCTTGCAGCATGACGCGGAGCGCGGATCACGCGCACATCGTGCACTAGGTACTTGCCGCCGAACTGGGCGCCAATGCCCGTCTTCTGGCAAATGTGCAGGACCTTTTCTTCCATTTCGAGGTCGCGGAAAATGCGACCGCCTTCGGAACCCGTGGTCGGAATATCGTCGAGGTAGCCGCAGCTAGCGAGCTTCACCATGTGGGTGTTCATTTCGGCAGAGGTACCGCCAATCACAATCGCGAGGTGGTACGGAGGGCAGGCCGCAGTACCGAGCGTCTTCACCTTTTCGGCGAGGAACTTTTCCAAGGACTTCGGGTTGAGGAGCGCCTTGGTCATGGGCCAGTAGTAAGTCTTGTTGGCAGAGCCACCGCCCTTGGCCACGAACAGGAACTTCATCTCGGCGCCTTCTTCGGCGTGGATGTCGATCTGGGCAGGCAGGTTGCAACCGGTGTTCTTTTCTTCGTACATGGTCAAGGGTGCAATCTGGCTGTAGCGCAGGTTCTTGGTGGTGTAGGCGTTGTAGATGCCTTCCGAAATCGCTTCGGCATCGTCGAAGCCGGTCCACACCTGCTGGCCCTTGTGGGCAACGCAGATTGCCGTACCGGTGTCCTGGCAGAACGGGAGGATGCCCTTGGCGGCAACGCAGGCGTTCTTGAGCATGGTGAGGGCGACAAACTTGTCGTTGTCCGAAGCTTCCGGGTCCTGCAAAATCTTGGCGACCTTCGCCGTATGGGCCGGGCGCAGGCAGAATTCGACTTCTTCAAAGGCTGCCTGGGCAATCTTGGTGAGCGCCTCGGGGGCGACCTTCAGAATCTTCTTGCCTTCGAATTCGGCGACGGAAACGCCGTCTTTACCGAGGTTCACGTATTCGGTAGTATCTTCACCGTGCTGGACGGTTGCTTCGTATTTGAATGCCATAATTTGTGTCTCTAGTGAGGGGTTAAATTTTGATTCATAAGATAAAAATTGCCCCGACCGAAGGGGGCGGTCTCGCCAGGCGTAATGCCTTTTTTTGTAAAAACCGCCGATGAACGTACAAAAAAAGGGGATTATTTGAATTTTTTTAATTTTTTTTTAGCAATTCGCCCCAAGATGTGCTATTTTTTAGAGCGTAAGTTTAAAAACAACCCCTAAAGAGGAATGGAATCTATGATGAAAAAGATTTTGATGGTCTCCATGCTCGCTGCGGCAGTCGCATTCGCCGCGCCGGCCAAGTCCGCCAAGAAGGCAGCCCCCGCTGCCGCACCGGCACCTGCCGCCGAAGCCGCCGCTCCCGCTGCTGCTCCGGCCCCTGCCGCTGAAGCTGCCCCGGCTGCTGCACCTGCTGCTGAAGCCGCTGCTCCGGCCCCTGCCGCTGAAGCTGCCCCGGCCGCCGCTCCCGCTGCCGAAGCCGCACCGGCACCTGCCGCTGAAGCCGCACCGGCACCTGCCGCTGAAGCTGCCCCGGCCGCCGCTCCTGCTGCCGAAGCTGCTCCCGCTGCCGAGGCCGCTCCTGCCGAAGCCGCAGCCGCCACTGATTCCGCCGCCGCTCCGGCCGAAGCCGCTCCTGCTGAAGCAGCGCCCGCCGAAGCTGCCGCTCCGGCCGACACCGCCAAGACCGAAGTCCTCGAAGCCAAGACCGAAGAAGCCCCGGTAGACTCCGCCGCTCTCGCCAAGGCCGAAGAAGAAAAGAAGGCTGCCGAAGCTGAAGCTAAGGCAAAGGCCGAAGAACAGCAGAAGATGGAAGCCCAGAGCATGGGTTCTGCAAAGACCACCATCATGGAAAACCCGTGGGAATTCCTCGTGGTGTCTGCGCTGTTCGTCGCTTCTGTTCTCGTGATCATCTTCACCGGGGATTGATAGCGACCGTTCGCGCTTGATGCGTGAGCTACGTCTCCGGACCGCGCTCACTCTCACTGCAAAGGCTCGTTAATACGAGCCTTTTCCGTTCACGGAAGACCGTTCGCGCTTGATGCGTGAGCCACGTCTCCGGACCGCGCTCACTCTCACTGCAAAGGCTCGTTAATACGAGCCTTTTCCGTTCACGGAAGACCGCTCGTTCAACAACAGGTTTAAAAGGCCGGCTGAAAGCCGGTCTTTTTGCAACAAGCCCCAGACTCCACGCTATTTTGCAAATCCGGCGGTGAAATCGGACTTTTTTCATCATTTTCACCGCCACTTCCGCAACTTTACCCCCAAAAATACGGCAAAGGAGGGCGCACGCCCTCCCTAAGACCCTCCCGACACTTAATAATCCGCTAAACAGGTATAAAAAGGAGATCCCCGCCTACGCGGGGATGACAGCAGATTATGTGAGCCGGAGGCGGCTCGTATCAACGAGCCGTCGTAGGCGACCTTTGGACACTTGCGCTTTAGCGCTTAGTGTACATGGCCACCTTTAGGTGGGAGCGAGTGAGGAACCGGAGGTTTCAATGCCCTAGATGACGAGCGAGCGGTCGCATTTGCGCGAGCACCTGCGGTGCACTTACTTATTCACGACGCAGATTGCCGTAACGGAAGCCTCGATGGAGTACTTCTTTCCAGGAGCGCAACCCGCCGGGTTGAAGTAGGCAAAGTTGGACTGTTCCACGCCGTCCCAAGTCAGCTTCAGGCTATTGTAATCCGCTCCGACCTTGGGTTTGCACCCGATGGTGCAGTTAGAAGGCGCACCAGCAGGGACCTGCACCGTCATGGGCGTCTGGGCCTGGATGAACAGCGAATCGGGCAGGTTCGGGAGAACCGTCTCTCCGTAAGAAGCCTGATCGTTGATGCTGCCCAAAGCAAGCACCAGGTCCACCGATTCGGGGTCAAGCACGGTCACGCCGTCGCACTGGTATGTCTGCGTGGTCCTGTCGTCGTTCGTCACGGCGACAATGGGGGCCACCTTCTGCTTGTGCATAGACGCTTCTGCAGATAAAGTAGCACTCGTGCCGAAGCCGGAAATTGTCCCGAGCGTAGACGTCCAGGAATACCCGGTAATGGTCGCCTCGGATTCCGCCTCGACGGTCCACGTGATTGTCTCGCCCGCCTTGGCAGTTTCCTTGTCGGCCTTGCAGGAATTAATCGTTATAGGAATACCCTGCACCTGCAAGGGTTCGCAGGCAATTTCGGTTCCATCGACATTCAGAGTCGCCGTGTAGGTTCCCGACTGTTCGTAGGAAACATTCACGGAGTTCATCCCGTTACCCTGCACGGTCTTGCTCAATTCCGGGAAAGTCCATACGAACGGCGCCATGATGGCGTCAAAAACATCGCCCGTCTCGCGGAAGAACGACCAGGTCGCCATCCCCCCCTTCTCGATTATGGCGGTCTTCGGGCCACAGGCTCCGTTCACAGCCATCTTGGGTTCGTTCAGGACCTCGTCAGAAGAGGCAGTTGCCGTCTTGGACGAAGAGGAAACCACGGGCTGGGGCGTCCTCGAAGAAGACGAATTCGTTGTTTGCGTCGACGAAGACGTTACAGACGGCGGAATTTCACCCTGCGACAAAGGGGTATCGGAAGAAGTCACAATGGGATCCTGAGAAGCCGTACTGGTCGGCTCCGGCGTATCCGGGCTGGAAGGATCTTCACCACAAGCAGAAAGGCCCAAAAGGGCAAGACCGCTCACAAACATAGCCGGAGCAACTTTGTAAATAAAATTTTTCTTAAAAGAGCGAAAGCGCTTATCTTGAACTGAATTCATGTTTTGAAATATATAAAAAAAAGCCCGAAAGTGTAGTTTTTTTTGATACGGATTTTACGGCCGACCTTAAAAAAGTCTATTTTCTATATGGGATGTTTTGCGCACTTCTTTAAGGGAGGGCTTTATGCCGCTGTTACTTGTTCCAGTCCTTTTGCTGGTGTCGTTATGTTTTGCCGCTGTTGACCAAGAGCAACCGACACCTTATGATTTGATTAGACCGATTTGGCCCATAAAGTGGGATACTGCCGCTACCGACAATGGCGGTACCGTCGAAAGTTTCAGCAAGTACACGCCCAACCGCAAGAAGCACAATACCGTACCTAAAATTGGTTCGATGCCCCAGGACTTTGTGCCGAACGGGATTATCCCCGACTCGCTGAACCAGGCATATCGTGACGCCCAGAACCTGCGCATAGGCCGTATCCGCATCAACCAGGCGGGATACCTGCCCGAAGACCCTGAAAAGCAGTTCTACTATGTTTCTGCCGGGACCTGTGGCGAGAACTTCTCTGTCGTCGACCTGGATGGTAACGAAGTCTTTACAGGAGGAACTTTCACCAACACCGGCAAGTCGACCGGTTCGAGCTGGGATATCAAGGCGGGCACCGACGCCGCGACAAACGACCAGGGACGCTATACCGCCAGCGCCGAGGGCCCCACGGGCAAGGTATGTATCGGCAACCTGACCCAGGCAACGGGCCTCGAGATGAACACCCGCTACCGCGTAAAGGTGCTCAACCAGTATTCCGCTACATTTATTATTAGTGACAAGGTCTACTCGATGGTCCGCGACGCGACCCTCAAGTTCTACGGCATCAACCGTTCCGGCAACTCTGAATCCTGGTTCCACAAGCCGAGCCACACCAAGGACGGTGCAGGCAAGTTTGTAAAGGGTGTCGGCGCCGTTACCGGGTTCACCCCCAAGGAAGGCGCCCTGCAGGGCGGCTGGTACGACTGCGGTGACCACCTGAAGGAATCCCAGACCCAGGCCTACGCATTCATGGTGCTCGCGGTGATGGCTGCATCGAGCCCGGAACGCGACGAGGACCACTATGCCTACAACATGGGCGAAACCATCAATACCGACGGTATCCCAGACATTCTGCGCGAGGCAAAGCACGGTGCGGACTTCTTTATGCGCGCCTACACCTTCGCGAACGGGGTCATCGACAACATGGCGGTCTCCATCGGAAACTTCGGTGCGGACCACGGATGGTGGGGCCGACCCGAAAACCAGGACGCCCTCCCGACGACCTTGACCGGACGCGGCGGGCCGCACGAACGTGACATCCGCCTGGGCGAACTGGGTTCCAACATCTCGGGCCAAATTGCAGCGGGCCTCGCCATATTGAGCAAGGAATACGCGACATACGACAAGCCCTTTGCTGACAGCTGCCTTGTGGTTGCCGAGAAGATGTACGATTTCGCCAAGAACCTGAAACTCAAGGAAAAGAGCCTTGGCCCCGGAACCTACGACGGCGGAAAGGCCTACGTGCACAACACGATTGCCGACGGCTGGTCGAGCCCGGCCTACAACGGCAACAACGAATCCCACGACGACTTGGCCATTGCGGCAATCGCACTCCACTACGCCACCTACGAAAAGACCGGCAAAATGGACTACCTGAACGACGCCGTGGAAGATACGCAGATTGGCGTGCCCCAGGAAGCCTCGACCGGATTCTTCAAGGGCGGTTGGATGGCCTGGAGCCGTGACGGCATGCGCAAGTCCAGCAAGAACACGAGCTGGGCGAACGCCTACACCTACACGCTGTACGGTTTCTACAAGATGCTCCTGAAGGACAAGGAAACCGGCCTCAAGTACGGCATCGACGACAAGACACGCCTGACCTATGCCGAAAACGTGGCCCTGATTCTCGGAACCAACATCAGTTACCTGAGCGGAAGCGGTTCCCAGAGCATTACTATCCCGACCCTGAACGGCCCGACCCCTGTTTCGTTCGGCGACCTGTGGTACAACATGCAGACCGACCAGACCTGGATTTACAACCGCTACCAGGCGGGCAATATCTTTGAAGTGCTCGCCTACTCCGACGTGACCAAGGACCTGGAAGGCATCAACCTGCCGCAGAAGGGCATGCAGAACTGGAACTCCGCCGAAATGAAGCAACTGGGTATAAACCAGCTCAACTACATGCTCGGCGTGAACCCCTGGGATGTATCCTTCTTGCTGGGCGTGGGTGACAAGAACGACGCCCACCCGCACCACCGCGCATCGAACCCCGAAGGCAAGAACATGCCGGGCGCAGGCTACAAGTACAATCCGCCTACCGGCGCATTGTTCGGCGGCGTGACCCCGGGTACCGAGAACGCCTGGTCGCCCTCGACCCTCAGCTGGGAAGACTACCACCTTTCCGAAACCTGTATCGACGCTACGGCCATGTTCGTGGCATCGTGCGCCGTTGCCGTCCGTGAAGAGGACCGCAACCGCGCCCCCTCGCAGATTAACGTGGAAATCCGCTACGTGGGTTACGATTCCGCAATCGTGAAGGTAACGCAGGACATGCGCGGCCCCGCGATGATCCTCTACAGCACGAACGAGACCGGCCCGTTCAACATCCCCGCGAAGGATACCGTGAACGGCGTGAGCCACGAGATTCACCTGACCGGCCTGCAGAACGGCACCACCTACTACTTCAAGGTCATTGCGATTAACATCCGGAGCGAGGCGTATGCCACCAAGTGGCTCGTCGACAGCACTACGACCCCGTTCACGTTCACGACCCTCGTGAGCCCGCCGGCACCCGCCGACATCCAGAACGTGAAGGTCTGCAACCTGAGTTCCGACAGCGCCGAAATCATGTGGTACACCCCGAACGGCCAGTACGAATCCAAGGTCTACTGGGATACGACACTCACAAGCTACGACAAGATGACCTGCCCCGTATCGGGAACGGGCTCTTGCGACATCAACGGCAACGCCGACGTCTCGGGAATCCCGACCAGCTTCCACTACGTGAAGATTGGCAAGCTCAAGGAAAAGACAACATACTACTACTGCGTGGAAAGCAACGGCGTGCAGCGCTGTACCGACGATAACGGCATGCCGCTCAAGTTTACCACCCCCGTGACGCACTACGACTTCGACGTGAGCGTTTACCAGTACGAGTTCGGCGGGATGGACTTCTTGAACCTGAACCTCACCAACAACGAGGACCGCGCGTTCAACGAACTGACCCTGCGATTCTACGTGACCGCAAAGCCCGAAGACATCGAGGCGCAGCCCGGACAGAACAACCAGCCGGGAACCTGCCCGCTGCTTGTGGACGAAGACATTTGCCAGGCCTACGACGAAGCGGGCTTCAACCGCCCCTGCGTGAACCAGGCCGGCGAAAGCGTAGACGACTCGCTGCGCTACTACCTGCGCCATGCAGTACCCGTAAAGCTTGAAGACACCTACAACCCGGCAACGGGCGAATACGACTGGTACATCCCGGTACCGCTGGGTGGCACGACCATCAAGTCGTCCTCGCGTATGCGTATCGACCTCGGGTTCTCGAGTGGTATCTACCAGAACAACATGTGCGAAACCCTGCGTACCCCCGCAAAGAAGCGCCTCGTGACCGGCGGTAATTCTCCCGACTGGTCGTGGGCGGCCCACAAGCGCGACGTGGACGGCGCCGACTACGAAGGCGTCCCCGCATGGGACAAGGACCAGGGCGACTTCGAACAGGCTCCCATCAACCCCTACATCGTAGTCTACCGCAAGGACGAGTTCATCTCCGGCTTCAGCCCCTCTTACAAGGAAATGACCACCAAGCGCGCCCACTACGACATGACTGTGGCATTTAACCCGCCGTTCAACGTGTCTAACGGATCCTACGTGCAGATTGATTCCGCAAGGAGCACGATGTACCTCACGGGTACCGCCCTGATTTCGGAAAGCGGTTACGTGAACGCCATCTGGGTGAACGGCGTCGCCCTCTCGAAGGAACAGCTCACGAAGGCTGCGGTCTATAACTACGAGACCGGGCGATTCGACCTGAATATCCCGGCGAAGATGAGCATCGGTACCAACAAGGTGGACGTGACCATATTCGCAGGCCCGAACCCCGAGTGCGCCGAATGCCAGGAGAATGGCGGATGCGCGTTCGTGAACCGCACCTACTACGTACAGTTCAGCAAGGGCGACCGCACGCAGGGCAAGCTCCTGCTGGTGCAGAAGGATGGCAGTTCGGTAACGAGCCCAGCCCCGATTGACGGTTCGCTCCAGTTCCAGATCCAGCTGCGCGACAAGGACAACAAGAACAACGCGAACATGCCCGTGAAGCTGTTCAATTCCCGCACGGGCGATTCTACCGAAGTCATTCTGAGCCGCACCAACGACGCGCTGGGCTACTTTGAAGGCGAATGGCTCAAGGCATCGGCGAGCGAAGCGGGTCTCCCCAACGTGAACTTCCTGGGTGGCGATACCATCTGGGTCAAGTACCAAGACCCAGCCGATGACGAGGAACGCGACTCCGTTTACTTCTACTCGCAGCCGACCCGACCCGACCCCAAGAAGGCGCTTATTGCTAGCGACGTGTGCACCATTACCGGCGATGCCGTCACGGAAAACACCCTGAGCATTGAATTCAGCGGAAGCCAGTTCGACGGAACCAGGAACATCCTGGACAGCGTCGAGGTAACGCTCACCTCCGCAAATTCTGCAGAAAGGTCGTTCATGCTGACTCCGGCCGCTCCGGTAGTCGGCGCTACGGCAACATTCACGTTCGCGGATTCCCTTGTCGGGCTTGCGAACCCGAAGGGCTTGGTAACTGTCTACATGCGTGAAGATGGCAAGCAGCAGATGTCGTCCGCCACCATTACCGACGCCGTCAAGCCCAAGCTCGTCAGCGTCTCTATTCTCGAAAACGAGAACCACGAGAACGAAAACGACACGCTCAAGGTTAGCTTCTCCGAACCCATCAACCTGCCTTCCAAGACAGAATGGCCGCTGACCGTCTATGACGGGACATCTGAAGTGGTGCAAGCCGGCATCCGCGTGATTTCGGCAACGACAAGCGACGATGGCAAGAACTGGATGTACGTGATTCAGGGGAATGCCGGTGGTAACTTGGTGAAGCCCGGTTTCCGTGCACAAATCGATGCCGCATTCAACGTGACCGACATGGCGACAAACACGCTCGCCACATGCGCTCCGGTAACCATCATCGAATCGAGCCGCCCCGTGCCCGTGCACTACGCGACCATAACCGACCTCGAAGGTGACGGCCAGCCCGATGAAATCTACATCGAGTTCGTGCGCGTGCTCAAGGACAAGAACATCCCCGACACGGTCGACGTGTACTGGGGCAACCCCTCTACATACGTACCGTTCGCAATCCCTGCCGGCGGTTGGGACATTACCACGGTCTATGGCGAAAAGACTCCTGTCGCCATTACGAAGCTGGATTCCGCAAACGGAACCTGGATAAAGGGAACCGCCAAGAAAACCTGCATCGACTTCAAGGACGACACGACCTACGTAACGCAGAAGGTCTACACCTACACCTACGTCGATGCCGAGGAAACCATCAAGGCCGACAGCACACTCCTGAGGATAGATACCATCTCTACAACCGTATCGCAGAAGTGCGCACAGTACCAGACCACGCAGGATTCCACGTTCATTCCCAAGGTCGACACCCTCGGCTGGGATTCCGTGCAATCCGAACACAGCGCATTCACGATTAAGATTCAGGGAGACCTGTTCAAGAACATGACCTATGGATCCAGCGGCGGCAACGGAGCAATCCTCCCCCGCAAGGGACCGATCGAAAGCCTGCTCGATGCCACGAACGCGACACTCATCGACAAGTGCCCGCCCATCATCGTGAAGGCGACAAAGACCTCTGCAGGCGCTTACGAGTTCCTCGAAGCGACCATGTCCGAACCGCTCGTTGTCATCGACAATCCGGCACTGGAATACATCGAACGCAAGCGCAGCTCGCAGGAAGGCATCTACCTGAAGCCGCTCTCCGTATCGACAAAGCAGGACGTGAAGGAAAACTTCGGTTACACCGAGGAATCCGAAGGCGCTGTACGCATCGGCGACTATATCAGGCTCGTGCCCATCAAGGAACTTTCGCGCTACAAGGACAAGGCGGGCAACTTCCCCACCATAAACAACCCGTGGGTTATCGTCTCTGGCGCCACCGCCGAAAAGACAAAGTTCAAGGTCACGCTCGCAAGCGATGTCACCAAGCCGCCTCGTGAAGTTCCGTATATGGGAACCGCCGTAAGCGAAAACGAAATCTTCCGCGCGACCATCATGAACCCGAACGGGACAGAACTGCTCACGAAGCTTGTTGACGGAACCGTTATCCCGACAACAATCGTACTCGACACGAATTCCTACAAGCACGCCGGCCCGCAGTTTATCGTGGATATCACGATGCCTTCGGCCCTGCAGACCGACGACTTCGGGAAGCCCATCTTCGATTTCGTCATCCGGTTCACGATGAACGTCTACGACAACCTCGGGCAGTTTATCGCCAAGCAGGATATCCGCATGAACATGAAGGATATCGGCTACGACAAGATTACGGAAGACGGCGTATTGAAGCTGAACCTCGAATGGATGGCGCCTAACGGGTCCCCGGCAAGCAAGTCGGGCAAGAGGCTCGGGACAGGAGCCTACATCGCGAAGTTCGATTTCGATGCGAAGGCGACATACGTCGCCGACGAACCGACAACCAACGAAGACGGAAGCACGTCTTACAAGAAGGGTGATGTTATCAAGACGACGGACAACACCACGAAGACCTTCGGTTTCAAGCGTGCGAAGAAATAGACTGGATACAAGTTTTTTGATGAAGTTATTTAAGAAGGAAAGTTGAAATTGAAGTACTTGAAAAGATTGTTCGCTATTTCGTTCATCTTGGGAGAAGTGCTGTGCGTGAACGCCATGGCACAACTCCCGGAAATCGACCGCACCTGCAAGGATTGCGACCGCAGGTACCTCGACTCGTTGAACGTGTACAACCGTAGGCCCATCCGCGTGAACCAAGCGGGTTTTAGGCCGCAGGACAACAAGTATGCCTATGTGGCGGACCCGACGGACATGACGTTCAAGGTGGTCGATGCGAATACGAAGCAGGTCATCGACGTGGGGAACTCGAGCCTCACGCTTATCGATGCCGCAGCACCGAAGCCGAATATATGGGTGAACGGAGCGTTCAACTCGCTCGACGCGCTCTATGAATTCGGTAGCAAGGATTCCACAAGCAGAAATACAGAAAAGCTCTACAAGGCAGACTTCACGAACCTGACCGCCATCGGCGAATACTTCATCGTGAACGGGCACGATACCTCGGCCACGTTCCACGTGCACCCCTCCATATTCAACGCCGTGCTCGAGAACTCGCTCAAGTTCTTCGGCATCCAGCGCTGCGGCAACACGGATTCGCACCTGCACGCCCCCTGCCACCTGAAGGACGGTTCCGAAATCGGGCACGACCTCACCGGCGGATGGCACGACTGCGGTGACCACTTCAAGGTTTCCGAAACGCTCAGCTATACGGCCTATGCACTTGCGATGACCTACCTCGTGTACCAAGACAAGGCAGAAGACCGCTATGGACATTCCTACGACGACACAATCCCGGACGGCTACCCCGACATTCTGTACGAAGCCAAGATCGGTGCCGACTACATCTACAAGCTCTACAAGGCATCGAAGGAAGACGGCCTTATCGCCCAGCACGATATGTACCATTCCATCGCCGTCGGCAGCGAAGACCACCAGTTCTGGGATGTGCCCGAAAAACAGGATGCACAGCCCCATTCAAAGGGCGGTCCGGACCGTCACGTGGCCAAGGGAGCGGGAACAAACTCGGGCGTATTCGCGGCAGCACTTGCATACTTCGCCATGGGCTGGTACCCGTACGACCCGGTATACGCCGACTCGCTTATCGAGGCTGCCAAGGACATCTACAAGAACGTGCTGAAACCGCAGACCTACGGCTACGGCGGACACTACACCAACACGGATGAGCTGGGTGGTTTCTACCCGGGCGGCACTAGCGAAACGAACATGATTGACGACGCCGCCGCTGCCGCACTCGCCCTGTGGTTCGCCACTGCAGATACCTCTTACCAGTTCGACCTGTACAAAGACCTGAAAATCAACGACAACTCCACGAACTACGGCTACAACAACGAACCCGATGATGCGGGCCCGTACTTCAAGGGCGGATTCCTCGGACTCAAAAGTGGCTTTACTCCGGGTGGATGGGCAACAGACTTCGAGAACATCCATTCCTACGTACTCTTCTCGTTCGTGAAACTCATCCTGAAGGACAAGGAAACCGCACTATACTACAACGTTGGCGAACTGGAACGCGATACACTTATCCAGCGTGCAACCAACTGCCTGCGCCGCCTTACCGACGATGGCTCGCAGGGTTCAAACCTCATCTACAAAAACCGCTTCGGGCAGGTTACCTCCGACGGGCCGTATAACCTCGTATGGACTTCGAGCGCCTGGGGTTTCAACCGCTACAACATGGGTGCAGCAAACGCCATCTTCATGCTTTCTGAGCTCTTGCCCCCGGGAGAAGAAAAGGAAGCCTACAAGAATTTGGCCCTCGACAACATTTACTACAACCTGGGTGCAAACCCGTGGGATATTTCCTTCTTGATGGGCGTGGGCGACAAGAACTCGAACCACCCCCACAACCGCGCGGCCAACCCGGACGGCTACAATGCAGGCGGCATGCCATACAAGTACCAATGCCCGCGCGGCGCCCTCATGGGCGGTGCGGCACCTACCGCAGTATTGCTCGAAGACTGGAGCGACTATACCGCAACGGAAACCTGTATCGACTTCTCAGTACAGCTCTTGATCCCGGCACAAAGCTTTGCAGAAACGCTCCCCATCGACAACGAAGGTCCGCTGTTCAGCAACATTGCCGGCACCCCGATTTCGGATACCGAGGCCATCGTGAGCTGGGATGCCAACGAAGTCGCACTCGTAACCGTTTTCTACGCAGAATCGCCTGACGAATCCGCGACGCTGTCCGTACAGCAGACAACTGCATCGAAGGGTGGTGCAGTGACGCTCACAGGCCTCACCCCGAACAAGACCTACTACTTCTTCCTCGAGGGCATGGACACGAAGCACAACCTCACGACCGACAACAATCACGGTCAGTGGTACCAGTTCACCATGACGCCCAAGATGACGACCATCAGCGGAGTCACAATCTGCCAGGTGGACAACAGGAGCGCAAAGATATACTGGTGGTCTAGCGACCGCATGAACGGCGTCGTGAACTACGGTACATCTCCTAGTTCATATACGCAAGCACAGGCCGCAGAAGGCGGAGCGGTACTCTTCCATGAAGCAAAGCTCACCGACCTCAAGCCGGGAACCACGTATTACTTTACCGTATCTTCGGGTGCGGCAAAATCCGAGGAATACAGTTTTACCACCGAAGCCTACGCGACATACGCCGATCTGGACGTGTGGATAAAGCCCAGCGCCTACCAGAATACAAGCAACTGCTCTCCGTCTAACGGCTGGCAGAAATGTGGCGACTTCATTATTGAAATCGACAACAACGATACGCTCGTGTTCGAGGATTTCGAACTCCGTCTGTATCTGGGCAACAACACAAACATACAAACGCCGGTCAGCTACATCGGTCAGGTATTCGACGGCACCGGTCTTGTGGTCGGCATGCCGCAACTCACCTTCGGGACGCCTACACCCGATGGCGTGGGGCAGTACTACATGCCCATCACGGTCAAGAGCAAGCTCTACGTTTCAGGCCGCATCATATTCCAGGTCAAGTGGCTCACCACCACGTATGCAGATTTCGATACGCAGGCATGGTCGCTCACCGCACACACGGGCGAAGACGTTCCCGAAAACTTCGGTGGCGTCGATCTCACGCAGGCGCCGTACTTCACCGGTTCCGAAACATCCCAGCTCGAAACTAACTCGCAGGGAGTGAAGGTCATAGGCTTCACGCGTGACCCGTACATCCCGGTTTACTACCACGGCAAGCATATTTACGGCTACGGTGCAGACTACACGCCCGAATCCGGCCCGCAGATACACCGCACCGTCACGCTCAACTTCGAAACACCGTTTGCAAGCCCGCACTACTCGCTCGAACAGGAAGGCTATGAAGCACGCTACAGCGGCACCAGCAAGGTATCCCCGATGGGCGTCCTCGACGACCTCGAGATGAACGGCAATTCCTACTTCGGGCATACCATGTACATGCCCGATACCCGCAAGGACTCCATCATCTTCCTGCTTGACACCACGCTCTCTTACGGCAACAACTACATGGAATGGGTCAGCTGGCACAACCATGGCGCGAACCAGAGCGCAGAAAACAAGTATGATTGCGCCTGCACCGTGGTCCGCAGCAACGTGGAAGTCGACTCCATCACGATTCCGCCCGAAATACGCTACCTCAAGTTCACCGTCGATACGGTGCGCGTCTATACGGGCAGGATGGTCGAAGTCCACCTGGAACTACTCGATTCGAACCTCGAAATTCTGAAGATTGACCCCATCAGCGTGCTGCTCACTTCTGAATCCGGCTTCGCGAAGTTCTACACTTCGCCCACGTCCACAACTCCGGTCGAGCACATCGACATCATCAAGGGCGAGGCAGTGTTCTACCTATCCTCCGACAAGCCGACCATCACAATCTTGAAGGCCACCGGAAACAACTCTTCAAAGTTCAACTACATTCCGGCAACGGTTCCGCTCATTATCGAGGACCTGCCGCCCTGGCCGATTATCGACAACGCCCTCATGATCGATACCGACTGCGACGACATTCCCGATGCCATGCAGATTACGCTATCCAACGAATACATTGCAGCAGACAACCAATCGTTCAACTCCATCAAGTTTACCTACGCTGGCGATACCGTCACGAGCACAAACCTGATTTCGCAGAACGGCAGGGACATTGTCGTGGGTGCAAGCCTCACGGGCGCCACCGTGAACACGAACCCCGAAGGAAGCATCACGCTTGTAAGCAACACGAAGGATGGCAAGAAGGAATCCGCCGACTTCTACAGGGATGGCATTCCGCCTAATCTCGTGTCCGTTTCTGTACTCGAAAGGCTTTCTACCGCAACAAGCGACTTCGTTTATATCCAGTTCAGCGAACCCGTGAAGGAACCTTCGCCGGAATGGCCGCTCATGATTGACGGAGCCAATATTCCTGCACACGTGAAGGGCGTAAAGCTCTACAACGAGGCGCAGAACATCTGGGAATTCGAAATCGACTTCGACGCAGGCGGAGGCTCGCTCGTTACCGAAGGCATGAAGGCTTCGCTCTCGCCCACAGCAACCATCAAGGACCTCGCGGGCAACGGCATTGGCCCCTGCGCCCCGAAGGTGGTAGATGTCGTGCTGAAGATTCGCCCGATTCCGATGACCTACGCAAGCATCTCTGACCTGGACGAAGACGGACTTGCAGAACATATCGAAATCCAGTTCCTGCAGGCGGTAGACGCAAAGCACTATCCGGATTCCATCTCGATTGTCTTCGGTAGTTCCACTCCCGAAACGCTCACCGTGCGCAAGGCCCAGTTCATGCTGAACGCCGACCAGATGTCGAGTTCGTTCGACCTGCCTGTACCGTTTATGCTGGGCAACACGAACGGCAGTTACGAAGACACCCTAAACGGCAAACTCCTCGTGGGTGCGGGCCTCGTGATAGAACATCTCGGTACCGGAGCCGCCTACGAAACGGCAACAGTACTTGCAGAAGACCTCGCCGGCCCCGTATTCGTATCGGCAAGCCTGAACTCTGCAAACTACGAGGTGCTCAACGTGTACCTGAGCGAGCCCGTCACAACCGTCGATTCGACGGCGATTCTCTACGTGCGCGAGCGCAACCTCATGAACATATCCAAGATAGACCTTATAGGATGGAGCCTGAGCAACGGCGGGACAACGCTCAATGCGCTGTTTACCTCCGACGCGGCATCGGCCGTCATGGAAGGCGACCGCATCAATCTTGCCCCGAAAACAGCGAGCGCGTTCATGGACAAGAACGGCAACCGCCCGGCAGAGAACAACCCGAAGGTCACTATCGGCGGCGAGGGCAACCCGAAAATCAAGTTCGATATCCATCTCGCAAGCCAGGTAACGACAGTTTCTGCCGCAACGCCGTCGCTTATCCCGAGCAAGAATACGATAAACGTCTACGTGGTGAACCCGGCGACCCACAAGCTTGACCGCATCGAAGACGGTGCAGTTGTGCAGACGGGTATCGACACGCTGGTAACGCCGCTTACGGGAGCCGTATGGACCATGGACCTCACCGTACCGCGTGGCGGCCCGCTGAGCCAGCCGGCCTACTGGAGAAGCCTCAAGGTGAAGTACAGCATCCCCATATACTCGAACCTAGGCAACTTCGTGAACCGTGCCTCGGGCACATTCACCGTAGATTCTGACGTTTACTACTCGGTGAACAACAAGGTGACGTTCTTTGTGGAATGGGTGAACGCCCCCAATGGAGGTATCCGCTCACAGCAAGGCAGAGCCGTGGGCACGGGAGCCTACATCTACAAGGCAGAACTGGAATGCAAGTTCTACCCGAACCCCAACCAGGACGAGAAAAACAGGGAACGTTTCAACACGTCGAATTCTTACGATAAGACTGAGACCTTCGGCATACGCCGACTCAAGTAACAACTATCGGTGGGATAGCCTTTGCACGAGATTCTATTTTCAAATTCACCCATTACAATTATCTTTTCGGCAACGGCTCTCCTGCTGACGTTCGCCTTCCCCACCATATTGGGGCAAAAGACCGGACTCAAGCGCTTCCCGAAGGCAATTTACCAGCTGATGCTCATCTGCATCTTCTGGAACGCTTCAAGCCTTGTGGGCGGCATATTCTTCGGCGGCACGGAATTTTCCCTCGCCGCAAAGATTCTGTTTGGCGTGCAGGCAATCGCATGGGTGCAGGCGGGCAACGCCATCTACCATATCTGCGCAGATTCCCTCATGTTTCGGCGTTCCAATTTCTGGAGGCTCTTGAACGCGCTGGGGGCAGCAAACGTCATTGCAGTAACAACCATTTTCTGCCTCAACGAATCGTTCTTCACGCAATTCACGATTCTCGGGATCAGGCCATTCCAGGAATTCCCGTACTTCAAGGTCTATTCCATCCTATTCTTTATCTTCGTTGTACCGAACCTAATCCTTACCATATTCAAGCTGACACGGAACACCCTGCAAACCAGCAGCAAGGATGTTGCACAAATCAACTTGTACGCAACAGCCAGCTTCACGTTCTTCGTGCTGTTCTCGTTTATACTGGACTATGTGCTTCCCGTTTCGTGCAGTTTCAACATCAACGACAATCCTCCCGTATTCTTGCAGTTTAACCAGTATTCGTGCATATTCCTCGCCATCCTTTGCGGGCAGTACTTCACGTCCATTTCGTTCAAGAACAAGAGTTCGAACTGGCTCATGAAAAGCCTTATGAACCAGCTGAGCGACTGCGTATTCACCTTCCAGCCCGACGGGAGAATAAACAGCAGCAATTCCGCCGCGCAGCTCCTGTTCCGCATGACAGAATCCGAAATGAAGATGCACCGCATCCAGGACCTGATTCCAAACATCCTCCTCGAAAACGAAATCTTCCGCGAGAACGAAAAAATCCAGATTAACGACGAAGTCCATACCTTCAACGTGTCCCTATACAAGTACCGTACCACGCTTTCGACGTTCATGTGGTTCCTGCTATTGAGCGACCAGACAAAATCGCTTTTCTACCAGCAACGCATCAAGACGCTGAACAGCCAGTTCACGGAATACAAGAAGGACCTCATCCGCTACCAGGACCGTCTCGACAATTCCGAAAAGAAATTCAAGGAGCAGAACAACTTCAGTTCTACCCTTATCAACGCACTCCCGTTCCAGTTCTGGTCCAAGAACGAGCAGGGCGTTTACATGACGCAGAACATTATGGACATCAGGTCCCGCGGGAACCTCATCCAGACCACCGACTCGCCAAGCAAGATTTCTTACCGCGAAATGCAGGCACGGAACAACGGGCTTTCGAACATACATACCAGCTACGAGAACGAGCACCACGAAGAAATCACCGAGGAAGAAGCGAACATACTTATCCGCGACAACAAGCCGGTATTCATTTACAACGTGCAGTTCATCCCGATTATCGCGGGGCAAAAGCCGTACAAGATTATCGGGCTAAAGCAGGACATGACCGAGCAGAAGCGGCTTGAACGCGAGCGCGACATGTTGAGCGAGCAGAAGCGAATCCATTCGAGGCTCGAAGACCTGGGAACCATGCTCGGCGGCTTTGCGCACGACTACAAGAACAGTATCGGCGCCCAGATCGGATTCTGCGAACTCGCGCAGGAACTCCTCACGAACACCCCAATGGAAGGAGTCCCCGACAAGGCAAAGAACAGCGTCGTGAAGGCAGGTGAACTCATTGCCGAAGCGAACAAGGCGGCAAACAAGGCGAAGGATTCCGTGAACCAGGTGCTAAGCGCCATCCGCAACGAGACATCCATCGCCCCGAAGCCCGTACAGTTCTCGCCGTTCCTCATCATCGAGGACGTCATCAAGAAACTTTCTCTCACGCTCCCCGCAAACGTCCACATATCGGCAGACAACCTGGACCACGAACTGCAAATCGTCTGCCTGCCCGCGGCACTCGACCGCATTTTGAGCAACCTCGCGAACAACGCCATCTTCGCCATGAAGGAGACCGGCGGCACCCTCACGTTCGCGCTCGAACGCGAAGAGGTCAAGCGCAAGATTACACACCCCTTCTCGGACCCCATCGAAAAGGGAATTTATGCGAAATTCACGATTGCCGATACGGGCTCGGGCATGGATTCCAACACGCTGGAACGCATCTTTTCGCCGTTCTTCACCACAAAATCGCCCGGCGAAGGGCTCGGGCTCGGGCTTTCTTCGGCGCTTAGGTTGTTAAAAGACGGCAATGGGCGATTCACAGTGACCACCACCCTCGGCAAGGGTACTAAATTTAATCTATATTGGAATCTAGCAAACGAAAAAACGGAGGATGCGTAATGTCCACCATCTTGATTATCGACGATGACGAGCAGTTCAACCTGATGATGAAAACCGCTCTCGAGGTTAAAGGGTACGAAGTAGAAACCGCAAGCAACGGTAAGGAAGCGAAGGCCCTGTACCAGAACAAGAAGTACGATGTCATCGTGACCGACATCATTATGCCCGACGTGGACGGCTACGAGGTCATTCTGGACCTACGCCGCATGGGCATGAGTGACCGCACCATCGCCGTGAGTGCCGGCAGACGTACTGCTGCAGACGACTACCTGCTCACCGCCAAGCATTTCGACGTGGCATGCACGTTCAACAAGCCCATCGACATCCAGCAGTTCCGCGACAAGGTCGAAGAAATCATCAAAAGCCACCAGTAATCCATGCCGATGAACATCCTGATTGCTGATTCCGACAAGGAGTTTATCAGCGACATTCGACGTTCCTGGAACCTGGACGACACGGAGATTATCCTCTGTGACGACAAGGACAATTTGATGCCACTGGTAAAGAACGACCCGATAGACCTCGCGTTTATCGAGGTTCCGCTCCTTACCTTCGACAATATGGACTTGGTCAGTTTTCTCAAGGAGAAAAATCCCGGCATAGAGATTTTTGTCCTGTGCGACAACAAGAACTGGCCCGGCGCCACGAGCGCCATCAACCGCGGTGCAAACAGCTTCCTCATGAAGCCGACCACCGTGAACCAGCTGGAAGAGACGGCAAAGAAAATCCAGACCCTCCAGCAGAACAAGTCCACGCACCAGCTCATGGAATCGCAGGTGCTGGACAGCCTCCTGGGCGATACGCCCGAGATGCGGAAGATTCTCAAGACGGTCTACAAGATTGCCCCCACCACGAGTACCGTGCTCATTACCGGCGAATCCGGTTCGGGCAAGGAATTCCTCGCAAACGTGATCCACCGCTACAGCAAGCGGGCGGGCGAACCGTTTATCGCGGTCAACTGCGGGGCTATTCCCGAAAACCTGGTCGAAAGCGAACTCTTCGGCGCAAAGAAAGGGTCGTACACCGGGTCCACCGCCGACAAGAAGGGCCTGTTCGAGGCCGCAAACGGCGGCACGCTGTTCCTTGACGAAGTTGGCGAACTTTCTGCCGCAACGCAGGTAAAGCTCTTGCGCTTTTTGCAGAATCACGAGATACGCCGCGTGGGCGAGACCGAGGCGCGCTACCTCGATATCCGCATCATTGCGGCTACCAACCGCGACCTGCAGGCATCGATGCTCGAAGGTTCGTTCCGCGAAGACCTCTTTTACCGACTGAACACGTTTCACCTCACGCTCCCGCCGCTGCGCGAACGTAAGCCGGTAATACCCACGCTTATCCGTTACTTCATCCTCAAGTACAAGGAAGCGCACGGCAAGAACATTACCGATATAGAACAGGCAGCCCAGTACGCGCTGACCAAGTACCACTATCCGGGCAACATTCGTGAACTCGAGAACATCGTGGAACACGCGATTGTACTTTCGGAAGGCGGAATTATCCGGCTCGAAGACCTGCCCGAAAACGTGCAGGAAGAGGCCCGCGAAAAGATGCCCGCCATCCCGCACATCAAGGACGGGAACGGGAAAACGCTCGCGCTCCCCGCAGGCGAAAGCGCGCCCGCAATCCATATCCAGGGTGGCGATACGCAGGGCAGCCACGACACAGATGCAGGCGAAGAAATCCTCTCGCTCGAAGAGGTGGAACGCAGGCACATACTGCATGCACTGAGCGTGTGCAAGAACAACAAAACCGAAGTCTGCCGCAAGCTCGGCATTAGCCGCGCCACACTCTGGAGAAAACTCAAGGAACTGCAGATCCAGATGGACGGCGAAGAAGACTAGGACGCACCTCACGGATATTTTACCATGATGCGAATAAACAAGTTTATTTCCCTGTGCGGTATAGCAAGCAGGCGCGCAGCCGACACGCTCGTGCAGGAAGGCCGCGTGCAGGTGAACGGCTCTACTGTCAAGGACCTGGGCCACCAGGTAGACGAGAATACGGACGAGGTTCTCGTGGACGGGAAGAAGGCGACGCTCCCGAAGAAGACGAAGGTCATCATGTTCCACAAACCCGCGGGTTGCGTGTGCACGAAAGATGACCCGCAGGGGCGACGCACCGTATATGACTACCTGCCGCCGGGGTATGCCTCCTTCAAGTACGTGGGAAGGCTTGACCTGCAGAGCCGCGGGCTATTGCTGTTTACCGATGACGGGGAACTGCTGCACCGGCTGACGCACCCGAGTTTTGAAATCCCCCGCAGTTACTATGTGTGGACAACGCGCCCGCTGAGCGATGCCGCCGCGCAGAAACTCGTAGACGGCGTAGACATCCGTGACCCCGAAGACCCGAACGCACAAGAAGAAATCGCGTTTGCGACCGACGTGTATCTTGAAAACGGGTTTGCGGAACTCGTGCTTATCGAGGGCAAGAACCGCGAAATCCGCCGCATGATGCGCGCCATCGGGTATGAGATTCGCGACCTCAAGCGCGTAAGCTACTGCAAGCTCCAGCTGGGCGACTTGCCCGCAGGCGAGTTCCGCGAGCTCACCGCCGACGAGATGAACAAGCTCAGGCAAGCAGTACACATTTAGACGAAAGATAGATGCTTGCATTTATCCATCATCAATTATAAACCATGTCCAGGACTCTTTACATAGGTGACGTTCACGGTTGCGCAGATGAACTCGAGCGCATCATCGATGCTTTCGGGTTCGTGCGCGGGAGCGACACGCTCTACCAGACGGGCGACATCATCAACAAGGGTCCCGATATGTGGCGCGCCCTGCAGACCGTTCTCGACCTCGGGATTCTTACCGTGCGCGGAAACCACGAAGAGCACCTCATCCGCATGATGGAAACGCCGGAGAACACCTGGACCGACAAGCAGAGGAAACGCTTCAAGGCGCTCCCGCTGGAGCAGTGGAACTTTATCCGCGATACGGTGAAAGACTGGCCCCTCTGGCGCGACACCCCGCACGCACTCCTAGTACACGCGGGCCTCGAACCCGGCAAGGCACGCCTTGAGGACATGAGCCCCGAGGTGTTGCTTTCTATACGCAACTGGAATGACCGCCCGTGGTTCGAGCAGGTCAAGTGGAACAAGACGGTCGTGTTCGGGCACTGGGCCAAGATGGGCTTCGTGAACGTTCCCGGATTCATCGGGCTCGATTCGGGCTGCGTGTACGGCAAGTGCCTTACCGCCTGGTGCCCCGAAGAAGACAAGTTCTACACCGTGCCCGCCGCCCGCGAGTACACTCCGGTAAAGGACAAGGCGAAGGAATCCGAAGGCGCCCCCTGCAAGGTGCTGGGCGACAACACCCCCGAATCCGTACCGCCAAAAACATTCGACGAAATCAAAGCGCGCATTGAAAGCGGGGACATCGCACCCGCCAAAGATTCGCCCGAAGATGCGGCCATACGCAAGGCGAGCCCCTCCATAAGCGCGGAATGGGCCGGATACTAAGCAAGCGCAAAATCCCCAGTTTTTCCGCTAGTCGAAGCACAACGCTTTTTTGTATATTTGTACAGCAATTGGGGTATTTGGGTAAAGGAAAACATGAAGCGTTTTATTATTATACTTTCACTGTTGTTTGCAACCGTATCTTTTGCCGAAGATGCTTGGCCGCGTACATTCTTCGGCAGCGTAGGCATGGGCCTTTACGCAAGCAAGGGCGACCTTAACGAAAGAGTCCTTTCCCTGAAAGATACTTCCGGCCAGAAGCAGACCATCCATTCCCCTGCACTCAATATCTTCGCGAGCCCGGATTTCACTATCGGCGTGAACGTGCGCGAATTCACCATCGACCTGAACTTTCAAATCTGGGAATCCGAGCAAATCATAAACGGGTTCCCCGACGAATCCGTAAGGGGCAACAGCCTGTACTGGCGCATAAGCATGGAATTTGTATACAACCTGTTCTGGCCTGAATTTTTCCAGGTAGGGCTCGGCGGGTCACTTTCCTACACGACGCTCACCACCGACAACACGGCCTATTCCGGCGACGAGGTGAGCGAATCCGAATTCATGGGCTCGTCATTCGGTTTTATCGCCAATATCAAGTACTACGTGCACGACAACATTGCCATTGTTCCCTATGCCAAGATTTACGAGAACTGGTTCAGGAACGTGTACACCGAGGCCAGCGGGCTTTGCGACCTCGATTCGTACATGTGGCAGACGTTCTTCTTTGTGGGCGTAAATCTCCAGTTCCAGTTCTAGCCCCCGAACGCACCTGGCCCCATTTTCTATATTTGGCGGCGTATGAAAACGCTTGCCAAGTACACTATCGCAATTTTAATGGGAGCATCCACCTTCGCACCTGCCATGGACGAAGACGGATGGGCATCCATCTACGAATCCATCGCCGCATTCGAAGACCGCCCCGGCGGAGACGCCCGCATCTTCAACCGCCCCGGCTACGTAAAGCCCATCATCGAGAACCTGGGCAACGTACTCAACAGCAACTGGTACGTGAGTGCAAATGTGCCGCAGAGCCTCAACTTTGAATTCGGCCTTCCCATTTCGCTTATCCCGATAGGCGATGACGACCGCACATTCAGCGAGACAAGCCTCATCTACGGCGAGCGCGACGTGCCCACAATTTTCGGCGACAAGTGGGACGCGACTGCGGACCCTGCGAACCTGAACAATTTTGTCTACGGCAACGAGACCCTGAACGGGCTCGGCGTATTCACCTACCCCTACCTGCAAATCGGCGTGAGCGCATTCCACGCGCGCGTGGTGCTTCGCGGAATGTGGCTCCCGGCAGTAAGCGAACTGCGCGGTTTCAGCCTGCTCGGCTTTGGCCTGCAATACAGTTTTGGCAGGTGGTTCCAATACATGCTCCCGCCGGCGGCACAGGGCCTCGACGTGAGCCTTGTTTTCGGTTATAACTCGAGCAGCATTGGCTACAGGCCCAAGGATTACAATGGACAACTCGACCTCGACGTGAGCGCAACGACATTCGACCTGGTTATCGGATACAAGCCGTTCAACTTCTTCGAAGTCATGATGACGCTCGGCTACCAGTCCGCAACGATGGAATCTTCGGGACACCTGGAATTCAAGGAAAACCCCACCGGCATGTTCATCAACCCGAATATTTCTGTTGACGGGAATTGCGGATTTAAGTTCGGCATCGCTATAGCACTCCAGCTCGGCAAGAGCTATCACCCGGTTGTCGGGTTCGATTATGCGGGCAAGTCGAGCTTCACGACGAACATCCTCTACCTGCGCCAGCAATTCGGCGAAGACAAGACGCCGGATGAAATCGCGAAGGAGAAGGGCTACGTGCGCGGCGCCAAGAAAGAAGACAAGGCAAACGAAACTGCAGAAAAGAACGCCGCTACGGAAGAAGCAAGTAGCGAAGCCCAGCAGGAACTGAGCCAGGAGACAGAACAGCCCGCAGAACCTGAACCGAGTGAACCCGCAGAATAGTTTTTAACTAAAAAAGAAGGCATAACATGATTACATTCCTTATCGGTGTCGCCATACTGATTGGCGGATACTTTACCTACGGAAAGTTTGTCGAACATGTCTTCGGCCCTGACGACCGCAAGACTCCGGCACTCGCTAACCCCGACGGCGTTGACCGCGTCCCGATGAAGCACTGGAAGAACATGCTCATCCAGCTTCTGAACATCGCGGGTATCGGCCCCGTCATCGGCGTGATTCTCGGCATCAAGTTCGGCGCCATCGTATTCATCATCCTCCCGCTGGGTAACGTATTGGGCGGTGCGGTGCACGACTACTTCAGCGGCATGATAAGCATGCGCAACAACGGCTACAACGTGCCGGCACTTTCGCGCAAGTTCCTGGGCAAGGGCCCCTCGAAGGTGGTGATGGCGCTCATTTCCATCGCGCTCATCCTCGTGGGTGCTGTGTTCACTAACACGCCGGCGCAACTCATCAACACGCCCATCATCGCGGGCTCCGCAGTCTCCCCCACGCTCTTCTGGGTAGCGGTCGGCGTGATTTTCGCCTACTACTTCGCAAGCACATTCTTCCCCATCGACAAGATTATCGGCCGCATCTACCCGATTTTCGGCGGCATGCTCATTCTCGCCTCCCTCGGAATCATGATCGGCATCGCGCCGCACCTCAATGTGCTTAGCGAATTCAACCTCTCCGACATCGCCTCGAACTTCACACAGCATCCGGCACACCAGCCCATTATCCCGATGCTCTTCGTGACGATTGCCTGCGGCATCATCAGCGGTTTCCATAGCACGCAGAGCCCGCTCGTGGCCCGCACCGAAGTGACCGAGAAGACTGGCCGCCAGACGTTCTACGGCATGATGATTATCGAAGGCCTCATCGGCATGATCTGGGCCGCGGGCGGCATGTTCATCTACCACATGCAACCCGAACTCATGGCGGCTGGCGGCGTGAAGGTATTGAGCGTACTCGTCTCTACCGTCATCCCGTTCGCCCCGATTTCCATTCTCGTGGTGGTGGGCGTCATCATCCTCGCGATTACGAGCGGCGACACGAGCCTGCGTAGCCTGCGCCTCACGATTTCGGAACTCTTCGGCATCGACCAGACCGACCCGAAGAAGCGCCTGCTCCTCACCGTGCCGATGTTCGCCATCTGCCTCGTGATTATCTTCTGGAGCAACCTGAACCCGCAGGGTTTCAACATCCTGTGGAACTACTTCAGCTGGAGCAACCAGCTCATGGCCGTGTGCAGCCTGTGCGTAGCAACAGTTTACCTCCGCAGCAAGAAGAAGAACTACGTGATTGCGCTTATCCCGTGCATGTTCATGGCATTCATCTGCTTCGATTACATCCTGTGGGTAAGCCCCGAAAACCTGAAGGGCGCCCCGCTCGGATTCGGGCTTGACTACAAGACGGCCCTCGTGCTCGCTATCGAGAATGCGGCCGTGCTCGGTGCGCTCCTGTGCCTGCGCGGCAAGAAACTCGCCTCCCGCAAGGAATTCAATCCCGATAAGTGGGACAAATCCATCGACGAGAAGAACGACTACGAACCGGATTAAGGAGCGCTAGCCTCTGCAGCTCGAAGGAACCATCAAGAGCGTTACGTTCCACAGCGCCGATAGCGGGTTTTCCGTTTTCCGCGTGACCGTGGAAGGCGAAAAAGCCCCCGTCGTGGTGACGGGGACTTTTCCCGATTTGGGGAGCGGCGAAAAGCTCCTGATGGAAGGGGAATGGGGGCGCCACCCCAAGTACGGCAGACAGTTCAAGTGCACCTCGTACAAGGTCGCGGCCCCGCAGGACAGCGATATCGGCGCATACCTCGCTTCGGGTATATTCCGCGGCATCGGCCCCAAGACGGCAGAAGCAATCGTGAAGGTGTTCGGCGACGATACCGCGGACATCCTCGACAACCATCCGGACATTTTCCGCAAGGCAAAAATCAAGGGGCTTACGGGCAAGAAGGTCGAAGCCTTCCTCGCCGCATGGCAAACAAACCGCCACAGCAGGGAAACGATGCTGTTCCTGTACGGGCACGGCATCGCGGGCAGTGTCGCGAAACGCCTGTGGAACCAGTTCGGCGCCGAAACGATTTCCCGCATTACCGAGAACCCGTACCTGCTCTGCGAAGAAATCTGGGGCATCGGGTTCCTGAAGGCCGATGAAATCGCGATGAAGGTCGGCATCCCGAAGGAAAGCCCCAAGCGCCTGCAGTCCGCCCTCATGTACGTGCTGCAGGAATCGAGTTTCAGCGAAGGGCACGTGTACCTCCCCAAGGATATCCTTCTCGAAAAGACCTTCCGGATTCTGCGCATCCCGATGGAAGACGACGACGCCGTCTACGGGCTCATACAGCAGTTCGATTACCTGTGCGAACGCGAACGCATCAAGCGCGTCGACGATGACTGCTTCTACCCGCCGATATTCCGCGCCGAGCAGAGCATTGCAGACAACATCCTGTACCGGCTTGCGGGCAACGCGCTCCCCACCGCGGGCTTCGAGCGGGCACTCATGGACTGGGAAAACCAGCACAAGTTCGCATTCGACCCCATCCAGCGGCAAGCTATCCAGATGGCGCTCGCCTACCGCATATCGATTATCACCGGCGGGCCCGGCACCGGCAAGACGACTATCCTGAAAGGCATTTTGCACCTCGCGCAGAAGATGGACGAGAGCGTGTTCCTCGCCGCCCCCACGGGCCGCGCCGCCAAGCGCATGGGCGACCTCTGCGGATTAAAGGCCCGCACCATCCACCGCATGCTCGAGATGGACCCCGCCACAAAGAAATTCAACCGCAACGCCGAAAACAAGCTGCCCTGCGATTTGCTCATCGTCGACGAGTTCAGCATGGTCGATACCTGGCTTGCGGCGGCGCTGTTCGAGGCGATTCACGCGAAGACCCGCATCGTGCTCGTGGGCGACGCGGACCAGCTCCCGAGCGTCGGCCCGGGCAACGTGCTGAACGACCTCATCCGTTGCCCGAAAATCCCGACGACGCGCCTGCAGCACATATTCCGGCAGGCGGGCGGGAACGACATCGCCGACAAGGCAGCGAAGATAAACCAGGGCATTGTGCCCTCGCCCATCGACGGCCCGAACTTCCACTTTATCCCGTTCGAGGAACCCGAGCAGGCCAAGCAGATTATCGCGGACCTTCTCGCTACGGGCGTGCGGAGCAAAATCGATATCGACCAGAAGGCCGACCTGCAAATCCTTACCCCCATGCGCAAGGGCCCGCTCGGCATCTTCGAGCTGAACGCCTTCCTGCAAGAATTGCAGAACCCCGGAGTCGCCCGCCACAGGATTATGGGAGTCCCCTGGAGCGACGGCGACAAGGTGATGCAGATAAAGAACAATTACGACAAGAACGTGTTCAACGGCGACGTGGGCGTAATCTTCAAGGTACACAAGAGCGACGACAAGGTGACGGTGTTCTATGACGACAAGACCGTCGAGTACGAGGGCGACGAACTGGAACAGCTCGCGCTCGCCTACGCCTGCACCATCCACAAGAGCCAGGGAAGCGAGTACCCGGCGGTCATCGTGATTCTCGATTCGAGCCACTACATGATGCTCCAGCGGAACCTGATATACACGGCGATCACCCGAGCGAAGGGGCACGTGTGGGTACTTTCTGCACCTGGCGCGTTCGCGACCGCCGTCCGCAACAACAGGAGCGTGCGCCGATTTACCCGCTTGACTGAGCGGCTCGGGTAGCGAAATCACAAAAAGCGCCCTTTTTCGAGCATTTTTCGCCTTTTTAAAGTAAAAAAAACATTTTCTCCTTTGCTTTTTCGTTCATTTTTGTTTATTTTCATAGAAAACAAACAGAGGTAACTCATGAACTTCAAAAAGATTCTTCTTGGCTCGGCTATCGCCGCAGCTTCTTTCGGTTTGTATGCTTGCGGTGACGACTCCAGCAGTCCCGATACTCCGGTCAATCCCGACAATCCGGGTGCCGAGATCATCGACCTTCCCAAGCAGTCTGAACTTTCCCCGGTGATTTTTGACAACCTGAAAATCACGGTTATGTCGGGCATCAACTCCCTGCGCGGTTCCCTCTCCGGCATGATCAAGCTCGACGACACGTTCCTCGACACGAGCGAGCCCTACACTGCCGATGTCGACGTCAAAATCGATAGCGTCGGTTTTGCCGTGGGTAGGCTCATCGATGGCAACGCGTTCCAGGAAAAAATCAACATCCACCTCGATGGCGTGGTGTTCCCGACCGAACGTGTTTCCCTGTCGCAGAAGTACTTTGAATTCTCCGACCTGAGCGGCTGTGGCGAATTCAAGCTCTACATCTTTGTGTACTCGAGCAGCAAGGAAGAAGGCATCCAGACCTCGCTCTACACGAGCGTCTATGACCAGCTCACCTTCACTCGCCCCGAACAGGAATGCCAGGCAGCCCTGCCGCCTTCTTCCTCTTCTGAGGTCCCGCCTGCACCGTGCACTCCGGTTACCGCACACCCGGTATCCCTCTCCAACAGCATGGGCACGAGCCAGAGCGCCATTAACTTCGAAACCGGCCTCGCCGACAATCCGCACATCACGATCAAGTTCGCGAACAACATGGCCACTATCGTTCCGGGCGCAGGCGTGACCGTTTACGAAGACAACTCGCAGACCACCGGTCTTGACGCCGAACCCAAGGCTGGCCAGACCCAGATTTGCCGCGAAGACTTCGTGAAGTCGAACTTCCAGCTCGAAGACGAACTCACCAGCGGTCTCTGGATTGACGTTGTCACGGCTGACGGCAAGATGTACCCCGTAATGATTAAGAAGGCTATGTTCGAAAGCGCCACGAAGGGCACGGTCGACATCGTCTACTACAACTAGTCTCGAATAAAGACCTTTACAGGAGCCCTCCCCTCACGGGAGGGCTTTTTTTTCTATTTTTACCCGCGTAATTTAAAAATGGAGTAAATCATGCTCAAGAAACTTTCCAATTTTCCCGGCATCAAGGGACCGGTCGTAACCATCGTGATGGATGGTTTTGGTATCACCGATAGGGTCGAAGGCAACGCCATCAAGGCTGCCCGCACCCCGACTCTCGACAACCTCTTCAAAATGTACCCGAACGTGCTTTTGAAGGCTCACGGCCGCGCCGTGGGTATGCCGACCAACGAAGACATGGGTAACTCCGAAGTGGGCCATAATGCCATCGGTGCTGGCCAGGTGTACAACCAGGGTGCCGCCCTCGTGCAGGACGCCATCGTCTCCGGCGACATCTTCGGCCGCGACGCCTGGAAGGAAATCGCCTCCAACGTGCGTGACCACGGTTCCGTGCTCCACTTCATCGGCCTCTTCAGCGACGGCAACGTCCACTCCAACATTTCTCACCTCAAGGCCATGGTCGCCCAGGCCAAGAAGGAAGGCCTGAAGAAGGTCCGCGTGCACATCTTGCTCGACGGTCGTGACGTTCCCGAAACTTCCGCCCTCGATTACGTTGGCCCGTTCGAAAAGTTCCTCGACGAACTCCGCAGCCCGGAATTCGACGTCTGCATTGCTAGCGGCGGTGGCCGTATGCAGATTACCATGGACCGTTACAACGCCAACTGGAAGATGGTGGAACTCGGCTGGAAGACCCACGTGCTGGGCGAAGGCCGCTACTTCGACAACGCCACCCAGGCTATTGAAACCCTCCGTGGCGAAACCAAGGCTATTGACCAGGACCTGCCTCCGTTCGTGATTGCAAAGGACGGCGCTCCGGTCGGCACCATCAACGATGGCGACTCCGTGGTGTTCTTCAACTTCCGTGGCGACCGCGCCATCGAAATCACGCGCGCCTTCGAAGAAGAATCCTTCAATGAATTTGACCGCAAGCGTTTCCCGCACGTCTGCTACGCCGGCATGCTCCAGTACGACGGCGACCTCAAGCTCCCGAACCGCTTCCTCGTGCCGCCTCCGGCCATCAAGGAAACCAGCGGCGAATGGCTTTCCGAAACGGGCGTGAAGCAGTTTGCCTGCTCCGAAACGCAGAAATACGGCCACGTGACCTACTTCTGGAATGGTAACCGTTCCAGCAAGTTCGACGGCGAAACCTACCTCGAAATCGAATCTGACGTTGTTCCGTTCGAACAGCGCCCGTGGATGAAGGCTGCCGAAATTACCGACGCCATGATTGAAGCCTTGAAGAGCGGCAAGTACCAGACGCTCCGCTGCAACTTCCCGAACGGCGACATGGTGGGCCACACCGGTAGCTTCCGCGCCGCTACGATGGCTATCGAAGCCGTGGATATCGGTCTTGCACGCCTCCTCCCGGTGATCGACGCCCTCGGTGGTGTCGCTATCATCACGGCTGACCACGGTAACGCCGACGAAATGTACGAAATCGACAAGAAGACCGGCATGCCGAAGGTCAACAAGGACGGCACCTTCAAGGCAAAGACCAGCCACACCCTGAACAAGGTTCCTTGCATCCTTTACGATAACGTAACGGGCGGCAAGCTTTCCCTCAAGGAAGGCGACTGGGGTCTTTCCAACATCGCTGCAACGACCGCGAACCTCCTCGGCCTCGAAAAGCACGAAGCGTGGGATGACAGTATGTTAATCATCAAATAATTGATGATCAACATAAAACAAAATTAAAAATGGACCCCGTAAGGGGTCCATTTTTGCCACGCTTCCAAATCCTTGTTAAGAGCTGCGGCAGCCATAGGCTGGCGCATCTCTAATAACAACGATTTCGTTCGACGAACGGAGGGCATAAAGCCCTCCTCCCGCACCATAGGTGCGGAGTCTCACGAGAAGCGTGGGACGACTCGATGCTCATCATCAAGTAAATATTCGTCATCCTGAGCCCTTCGACAAGCTCAGGGTAAACTCCGTGCCAACGGCACGAAGTCGATATACAAGACTTGGGGCTTTAGCCCCATAGTCGCGTTAGGTTCGAAGGAGCAGGATCCAGACCAGAACTAGATTCTCGCCTCCGCGAGAATGACGAATGAAAGGGAACCCGCAAGGGTTCCTTTTTTGCATTAACATAAGAATAAAAAAACGCTCCCGAAGGAGCGCGTTTGGTCATAAAATCAAGCGATTACTTGCAAGAACCCTTCGGGCCAACTTTGTAGATTGCAAACTCACCCGGATCACCATCGGCAGCATTTTCTTCTCCCTGAATCTTGAACTTAAGAGAAGAAAGCTGCTTGGCAGACTGAGCACCGGAAAGAACCTTCGTGGCCCATTCAGGAGGTGCAAACGATGCCCAAGAGAGATCCACAACCTTCTTGGCAGTAGATTTCGGCAACTCATAGAAGGCGTTTGCGCCGCCATCAATAGTCTTTTCCTTAGCCGCCGTAAGACCAAGTTCCAAGTGGATGGGTGCAGTAGAAGTGTATTCCACACAAACACCAAGCATCGCGCTCGCATCACCGGAATACTTATTGTCTGGCCCGAAGCCGAACGCAAAACCGATGAACGGCTGCCATTCATTGGTACCCACGATTAGAGTGTACGAGCCACAGAGAGAGCCACCGCACGCTTCAAGCACGGGAGTCATGTCACCATTAGTGCCCGGCTCACCTCCCCAAGTAATCGCGGATTCACCACCATTGTTACTATCGTCGTAGCCATACCACCAGCCACCTTTCTTATTGCTGACAGGGACTTGCGGTTTAAGTTCAGAAGCATCCCACAGTTCCATAGTGATGGTTCCGTCATCTACAGCGGCGGAACTCTTCGGGACAATTGCGGAGGAACTAGACCTAACAATCGCAATGCTGCTGGAGCTTGCGAAAGAGGAACTGGACACGGTCGGGAAAACCATGGAGCTGCTGGACAGCGGCATAATAGCGGAACTGCTCAGGAAGAAGTCCACGGACGAGGACGAGAACGGGTCGATTGCGGCAGAGGACATTGCCTGCGCCGCGTTAATCGAATCGAGCACATGCTGGTAAATGGAGTCGGCATTCACCTGCTGCTGGTTCGGGTCCTGGTAAGCGTTCTGATTGCCGCCCGATACGGGAGCAACTGCGGTTTCGCCGGATTCATTGCAAGCCACAAGAGTGCAGATTGCCAAAAGTCCGAGTATCTTTTTCATCTTGTTTTCCTCACTGTTGTAAATTCTAGTTAGTGAATATATATTTTTTTGTTACAAAAAGCAAAATGCCTTCCGTTTTTTTACATCACGAAAGACACTTCTTGAACATTCCCGGTATATTCCGCTACTTTACGGAGAAAATCCGGTTAAAGTTACCGTCCTTGACCACATACAGGCCCTTTTCGATGTTCATCGCATCGAGTTTCGCCTGCACGTCGCCCATGCGGGTTGCCTTCAGTTTGCACACGAAGGCGCCCTTCATGTTGTACACGCTGAACGTCCTTTCTCCCGCCTGCAGCAGGGCCTTGCCCGCAATGGAGGTTGTTCCGCCGCCGACTTCGGATTCGTCGATTTTTGCAATAACAACGTTGTCTATATACACGCTCCCCTTCGCAAGGCCCGCATTGAAGGAAATGCGCCCGTTCTCGTCGGTAGATTCCTTCATGGTGAACGTTATCTCGAAGTTCTTCTTGTCAGTCCCGAGGTCAAACGTCTTCGCTTCGCCCAGGTAGCTGGTCCACGGGTCGGTATCCTTCTCGAGGTTCACTTCGAGCGACCTTGCCTCGGAGGCGTACGCATCGAAGGTCAACTTGTAGCTCTGGCCCTTCTCGTAGTGCATCCCGTTCTGGATCATCTGGATGTCGTATGCATTCGTACCCACGCTGGTCACCTTGATTTCGGCCATGCCTTCGGTATGCTTCAGGGAGCCTTCGCCGCCATGGGTCTGCAACTTCCATCCGGCAAGCTTGAGCGAATCCGAGAACGTTCCGTTGAAAACGGTATCCCTGTTGGTCGGGACCTCGATTGCCCCCGCAACGCCGTCGAGCGAGAACATCTTCACGAAGTTCCAGATATCCGAGACATCTGCCTTGGAGGGGCTATGCATACGGCCCTCGAGTTTCAAGTGCTTCACGTAGACACCGTCATCGCACGGGCCCCAGGAATAGAGCGTCGCCCTGTTCTCGCTATTCGGGTGGTTTTCCTCGACTTCCGCCTGCGCGGGGCAGTTGAACTGCTGGCGGTAACTCTTGAGGTTGTTTTCGAGATTATTGTAGCCCACCACATCGTCGCTGGTTCCATGCGTATGGAAAATAGGCACCGGACGCATGGCCTGGCCCGGGCCGCCCATCAGGTAGCCGGAGCAGGGGGCGAACGCAGCAATTTTGTCTGCAATCTTGCCCATCGCATGGTAGCTGAGCATGCCGCCCATCGAGAAGCCCGACATGTAGACGCGCTTGGTATCGATGTCGTAGTCCTTGGCGAGCTGGCTAATAATTTCGGTAATCCACTTGGTGTCCTTGTCACCGCTAATGTCCCACGTGCTGTAGCCCGTAGCGCCCTTGGGGTATGCCACGACAAAACCGGCCGTATCGGCGACCGCCTCCCAGTGGGTATTCGACTGCTGATAATTGGGGTCCTGGTCCATGCCATGGAAAGAAAGCAGCAACGGGCTCTTTGCCGCGACACCGGACGGCGCGTAGACATAGACGTCCCGGCCCGAAACCGAGACCCTCTTGTAATCGTTAATGGATTTTCCACCGCCTCCCCACTGAGCGAAGGAAAGCGTAACGGCGGCTAACAGAAGTATTGGAAACTTCATATCTGTACTCCTCAGAATTTCCAGTTTTTACATCGTGTTGGCCTCCATATACCTACCCATATATAATGTATATCAATAATGTAGGAATGGGACTGCGGCCAACCAAATTGCGGTGTAAACGACTACAACGCAGTAAATGGCGAAATTATCATAAATTAGGCGGTTTTTCGATATTTCACAACAAGCAGTTGGGTTTTCCCGAGAAACACAGGCGTGTTGACATTTTTCAGTACAGTTTGTATTTTCGTCGCAAGCAACGGTACACCCCTTGGAAAAAGTCTTCTATCACATTCCCGGACTGTTCGAGTTCTACGACCTGTACAAGGCCTTCTTGCCGCTATGGCGCGACCACCGGGAATACTTTTACGACTGGTGTGAAATCGGCTCCATCTACGGGGCACCCAGCGGCTGCCTCTGGGGCGGCGGGCGCGTCGGTTTCGGGGATGCCGAGCCAGAAAAGGTTGCCGCACTCGTGAAGGAATACGGGATTTCGGCTCGGCTCACCTTCAGCAATTCATTGATTCGCGAAGAGCATCTGGCCGATGTAGAGTGCAACGCATTGTGCAAGATGTTCGAGAGCGCGGATACTGGGCTTGTAGATGGGAGGAACGGCGCTGGAAACGGTGCGGGTTTGAACGGCGCCGAGTTCGATGTAGGTTTGGACGGTGCGGGCATCATCGTCCACTCGGACCTTCTGCTCGATTACATCAGAGCGAAGTACCCCGGATTCTATTTCATATCTTCCACCACGAAGGTGATTACGGACTTCGGGCAGTTTGTCGCCGAGCTGAACCGCGACGAATTCCGTTACGTTGTTCCGGATTTTCGACTCAACAGGCAAATTGACAAACTGAGCACGCTTACGGACGCGCAAAAGCAGAAGGTCGAGTTCCTGTGCAATGAATGCTGCTGGTTCGGCTGTCACGACCGCAAGGCCTGCTACGAGAACGTAAGCCGCAAGAGCCTCGGCGAAAACTGCGAAGACCACGTTTGCGTTTCGCCCACCGCCCAGAGGGGCTACCGATTCTCCGACGCGATGAAGAACCCGGGATTCATCGGAATTGACGACATCCGGAACGTGTACGCGCCCGCGGGATTCAGGCACTTCAAAATCGAAGGCCGCAGCCTCGGCAGCGCGCTCATTCTGGAATTTCTGCTTTACTACATGACCAAGCCCGAGCACCAGTTAAAAGTGCGCGAAGAAATCTACCTGGACAGTTCTCTGGATTTGTTCTAGCGCAATCACGCAAATATTGGGCAACTGCATTTTTTATGAATGTCATGTTTTGACATTCTGTTATTTATATTTGATCGTGAGCAGTACAAAAGCGACATCAAATACGAGGGAGCCAATAAAACTTTTTCTTAGAAGCAAGCACTTATAATTGTATTTTGGCATAATTTTAAAGTTATTTAGCGTATTGACAATTTGTAATACAATTTGTATATTAATTATGAAAATCATAAAACACACATTTGAAAAATTGACGGAGATATATGGATAGTCGTATTAGAAAAAGACCTGTACACAGTCGTCACGGCAAGGCGTGCACACAAAGACGAGCAAAATCTATGGCATTCAAGGTAATGGAAAAGCCCGACATGACGGAAGAAGAACTCCGCTATTTTAACGAGCACGATTTTGCAGAGGAATTCCGCAAGGGTTTGGAAGATGGCACAACGATCGTCAGCAACGGCCCCTGGGAAGAAACCGTAAAGGAAATCAAGGCCCGCAAGGCCCGCGAAGCAACGAAGATGGCATCTTTCCGTTTGCCGACTTGGGTCATTGAAGGGCTGAAGCGCAATGCAGCAAAAGGCGGCGTCAAGTACAGCGAATACGCCATCGAGGTCTTGTCAAAGGCCGCTGTATAAATTTATATTCAAGGTATGAAACTCCTCGACCAGTTCAGCTTTACGGAACTCATGCCCGTCCTCTCGACCGAGGGGATGCGTGCACTTGACAAGGCGGCCAAGGAAGCGCTCGCCAAGGACGTTCGCCAGACAGACGCCCCAATTGAAGGTGAGACGCGCGCGGCGATTGAGGCCGGTTATGAACTGATGAAACAGGCGGGAGCCGCGCTGTTCAAGAAGGTGGTCGAGGTTTTAGATGCTTATCGCGGGGCCGGGAATGCACCGCGATCGGTGGCGGTGTTTGTCGGCGGGGGCAACAACGGGGGTGACGGGCTCGTACTTGCGAAGTTGCTTATCGAAGCGGGAATCCCCTGCACAACGTATTCGCTTGCCGCCGCAAGCAAGTTCCAGAACGAAGCCAAGATGGCTTTAGAGGATTTTTCGCAGGCGGGCGGAAGGTTGATTGCCTATTCGCCGGCCGATGACAGTTTATCGCAGGCAGAAACTGCGTCGGAAGGTTTGGCGCGGGCTGAAACTGCGCCGGAAAGTTTACCGCAGGCTCCAAGATTCGCGGGCTTCACGCTGGCCATAGATTGCATGCTCGGGAACGGAGCGCACGGCGAACTGCGGGAACTGTACGCAGCCGCGGTCCGCGACATTGCCGCGTCGAAGGTCGCGGTTGTCGCGGCCGACGCCCCTACCGGATACGACTCCCAGGAACACGTGCGTCGCGAACCCTGCATACACGCACTTGAAACCCTGATGTTCGGGTTCCCGCGGCTGGATGCATACACGCGCGAAGGCGGGCCCGCATTCGGGGAAGCCTCGGTCGCGCCGCTCGGCTACCCCGCAGGCATCGTCGAGCAGTTCAACGAAAACACGTTCCTCGCCACCGAATCGCTCATCCCGCAAATGTTGCCCGAGCGCGACGACTGGGGCGACAAATGCAAACATGGCTGCGCCATGATTGTAGCAGGTTCGGGCGATATGCCGGGAGCCGCCGCGCTCTGCACGCAGGCCGCCCTCCGGAGCGGCGCCGGCCTCGTGACCCTCGCGAGCCCCGAAGCCGTGATGCCCGTACTGCAAGCGAAACTCTCGGAACCCGTATTCGTGAACCTGCAAGATATCGCAGGTCAAGATGCGGATTCCACGGACGACCGCGCCACAGCACTCTCGCCCGCGCACATCCCGCAAATTCTCGAGAAAGCGAAGCACAACCAGGCACTCGCCATCGGGCCGGGGCTAGGGAGCGCCGAATGCACGCGCGACGCCGTAATCGAAATACTCCCGCAGCTCAACTGCCCGCTGGTCATCGACGCCGACGCGCTGAACGCCATCGCCACACACAACAAGACATCCGCAAGCCCCACTTCGGGCGCGGCATCTTACCTTCACAGCATCGAAACTGCGGCAATCCTCACGCCGCACCGCCGGGAATTCGAAAGGCTTTTCGGAGCGCTCCCGACAAACGATATCGACATACCCAAACTACTTCGTGACATCGCCCGCAACACGAAAAAGGTCATTCTCCTGAAGGGAGCGCCCACCTTCGTCGCCGTTCCCGACGGACGCGTGTTCATCGCGCCCGCACACAACTCGGGCCTCGCCAAGGGCGGCTCGGGCGACGTGCTTACCGGCATCATCACGGCTCTGCTCGCACAAGGCTTGCCCACCTGCGAAGCCGCCGTGCTCGGTGCGTTACTGCACCAAAAAGCGGGTCGCATAGCCCGCACAAAAATGGGAGCATTCAGCATGCTCCCAAGCGATGTCATCGACGCACTGTCGCAAGCATTCGGTCGATAAATTTATCCTTAGAACTAATCCTTGAGGCAACGGACAGAAAAACCGCTGTACTTGTCGCTGGAGCCCACGTCCGCATTGACGTCGTTGTAGTGGTACAAGCTCATGAGGTACGCACCGTAGCTAAGGAATTCAGTAGAACTCCAGAAAGATGCATCGTAGCCCGCATTGTAGAAATCCTCACTGTAGCCCCTGTTGCCAGCAGGCAACGCCGAGAAAGAATAGGCGTCCGTACCGTTGCCGCCATCGTCCCAGCCGCTCGTAGACTTGAGTATCTCGCACGGCGTCGATTGGTCCCCGACTGCAACAAACAACGTATTCCATTCCGTTGTATCTGGCAAATGCCAACCTTCGGGACAAATGCCGCGCACCGGATAAGTCAGTGTACATGTCACATTATAGCCGCACCCCTTGCCATTCGTACCCCACTCGCCTACGCTGTCCATCGCGGCTGCCCACGTATAAAGACGACCATACTTGAAACAGTTGGCTGGGTCATTGCCATAGCACCAACTAGTGGAATCGGAGGTATAGAGGGTATCCCTATAGGTGTTTTTATAGGGGACGTCAGTATATGCGTAATTCAGATTTTCCGCCATCCATACTTGGTCACCGATGGTTACAGTCTTGTAAATTTGACCGTCGCGAAAATCCGTAAGGGTATTATTATCCGCATCATACTCGCTGCCATCGTTTTTTGTCTTGCTATCGCTCGATTTCGGCGAGATGCTCGAAGAAGAAGCCCCGCTAGACGACGATTCCTTCCCGTCCGGACGTGTCGCAAAATCGCTGTCGTCATCGCCGCAGGCGGCCAGACACAATAATGCAGCCAGGGCAAAAATTCTCCATTTCATAGCGGTTCTCCCTTTTTACACAATGTAATAAAAAGCGCCCGCTGTTACGCGGACGCCGGTATTTTGGAGGAGAAATTTTTCGTTTAGCGGGCATTCACGCGCATGGCGCGCGGGCCGATTTTCAGTATAAACGTTCCCGTATGCGGGAGTAGCGCCGACTCGACGGAAGTCGCTATGCGTTTTGTCAAGAGCAGGCGGCCCTGCATGTCGAAAATCGCCATCGTATTGCCCGCTGCATTCTGGACTTGCAACAGGCGACCTGCGGTAGAGACCGTGAACTGCAGGGCAAAATCTGTTCCGCGAATTGCATCGGAAGCCTCGCTGCTGCTGGACACGTCTGTCTCGCTATCGCTCGACTGCGGTGTGACGCTACTGCTGGACTTTGCAGAGGAACTCGATGCAGGCGCCGTGCCGTTCCCCGTCACGGTAATGGTCCCGCTCTTCGAGGCATTCGTCGTAGCGCCCGTCGTAGTAACGGTGAACTTGTACGCACCCGGCGCCACCGTCGCAGAGACCGTTCCCGAAATGTAGAAGTCAGAACCCTTGAGCGTACCCGACACGCCATCCGGAAGGCCCGTCACCGTGGCACCCGTCGCGCCCGCGATCGTGTAGTAGAATTCCGCAATCGATTCGCCTGCGGCAACCGTCTGCGTGGTGCTGCCCGAGCCGTGCTTGGTAAGGCTAGCCTCGCCCGCGACAGGCGTCTGCGACGAGCTGGACTTTGCAGAAGAACTCGATGCAGGCACAACGCTGCTGCTGGACTTCGCCTGTGAAGAACTGGACGCAATGCTGCTGCTAGACTTGGCCGAGCTCGAACTTGCCGGAGTCACCACAGGACTGCTGCCCGGATCCGGGAGTGTAGCACCTGCATACAACTTAATGGAATCGCGCAGGGCATACGCCTTCGCCTGCGTGCTCACGTCGGTAAGGCTCATGGAATAGCTCGGCTTGAACGCCGTGCCCGTACCGGCTTGCGGCTTCTTCACGTTCTCTTCGTAATTTTCGATCATCTGCGCCGCCGTGATAGCGCCATCGCTCGTGTAGAGGTCAAGCGCCTTCTGCACGCCAATGAACACGTTCCTTTCGATGCGGATGTCCGCCTCGATGGCCGCACGCACGCAGTAGCTCGCGTCCTTGCTGTCGAAAAGGTTGTTCGCCACATGCACCTTGCCAAAGCGCACGCGCGGCATGCGTTCCACCACGCCGTCCGCCCACCACGTATGGTGAATCGTCACGTTCAGGTGCCCGCGGTCGCTCGTCTTTGTCTTGCTGTTACCAATCAGGTTGCTGAACTGGTGGCCGGTCGATGCCGAAGTGTAACTGAACTTGGTCCACGAAATCGTCACGTAGTCCGAGGCGTTGGTAATGTCCAGGTTGCCATCGTGACCGTCATACACGTCTACGTGGTCAATCCACACGTTCTTCGATTCGTGATTCACCTGGAGGCAATCCTCGTCGTCGTCGTCATGCGCGCCCACGCCCTTGAATTTCAGGTTGCGGATGATGACGTTCTTCGAGCCGCTCAGCTTCATGGCGCTACCCGAGCTGGGCTGTGCGATGATGGCGCCCTGGTAACCGTAAATCGTCACGTTGCTACCGACTTCCACCGGACCCATGTATGTACCCGGCTTCACGTAAATAATCTTGTTGCCCGCCTTGGCGTAGCTCTTAAGGTCACTCACGTTGTCCACCGTGACCTCGGAATATCCCTTGCCGCCCGTGGTGCCGCCATTCTGCGTGGCAAATCCCGCCATCGGGAAGTCCGGCGAAGTGACCGCGAACGCGGAAGTCGCCGTACCGACAACCGTCGCCCCGCACACAAGCAGCGCCGAGAGCGACATTTTCAACGAATTACAACCCATAACATCCATCCTTTTTTTGAGTCGCGGACAACCCGCCCGCATTGTTCTCAAAATTTTTCTCAAAATTTATATTCAAAAAAGGAAAAAGTCAATAGGAAATTTTAACATTTTGCCGCTCTTTCACCCGTAATTAGCCACAAAACAAACAAAAATGGCGAAATCAAAAGAAATTCGCCATTCTTAAAATGTTCTCAAAAATTTATTTTACAATTACAACAGGTCGGGCACCCGAGAAAACACGCGCCTACACAAGTTCTTGAACGAGTTTGTCCATCGCCGCTTCGGATTCGGCGCTGAGCGTCGACTTCACCGTCACCACCGTTTCGGCAAGCGTCACGTTCTTGAGCGTAGCGAGAATTTCAGTCATCTTCTTGGCGGCCATCGGAGCCCACGTGCCGTTTTCCACGATGCCCACCTTGCGGTTACTGTAGTTCTTGGCCTTCAAGTGATTCAAGAAGTCTTCCATCACCGGGAAAAGGCCCGCGTCGTACGTGGGGGCAGCCACCACCATGCGGTCGTAGCGGAAGGCGTCTTCGATGACTTCGGCCATGTCGCTGCGGGCAAGGTCAGAGACTACCACCTTCTCGACACCGGCGGCCTTGAGCTTTTCGCCGAGCAATTCCGCGGCCTTCTTGGTTCCGCCGTAAATCGAGGCGTAAGCCACGAGCACGCCCTTGTCTTCGGGAGCGTAGCTGCTCCAGGTGTTGTACTTGTCGATGTAGTAGCCGAGGTTTTCGGTGAGCACCGGGCCATGCAGCGGGCAAATCGTCTTGATGTCGAGCGTGGCAGCCTTCTTGAGAACCGCCTGCACCTGGTTGCCGTACTTGCCCACGATGTTGAAGTAGTAACGGCGGGCTTCGCAGGCCCAGTCATCCGGGTCGGCATCGTACACGCCGAACTTGCCGAACGCATCGGCCGAGAGCAAGACCTTTTCGCTCTGCTCGTAGCTGAATAGGACTTCGGGCCAGTGCACCATCGGGGCACCGATAAACTGCAAGGTGTGCGCACCGAGCGAAAGCGTCTCGCCTTCCTTCACGGTCTGCTTCTTGACCGATTCAGGGAGAGCCATGAACTGCGGCAAGAGCGCGAAAGCCTTCGCAGACGCCACGAGCGTCGCCTCCGGGTACTTCGCCACGAAATCAGCGATACCGCCGGCGTGGTCCGGTTCCAAGTGGTGAATCACCAGGTAATCCGGCTTGCGGCCAGCGAGAGCAGCGTCCAGATTGGCAAGCCACTCGCCCACCTTGTGGGCATCCACCGTGTCCGTCACGGCAATCTTTTCGTCCACAATCACGTACGAATTGTACGCCATGCCCTCGGGCACCACGTACTGGCCTTCAAACAAATCCAAGTCGCGGTCATCGACTCCGATGTACTTGATATTTTCGCTAAAGTTCTTCATACCGACTCCTATTTTTTTTGAAATTTAGAAAAAAACACCGACCGCCAATTTTGCCCTCACTTTTTTTCGCTATTTTGCTTGATAGAGGGTGCTGGGTGTCATCTTTTCCTAATCTTCCAAGAAATACTGCACGTTCGTCACGACGCGGACTTTCTTGATGTACGGCGTATTTTCGTCGCGGTTTTCAATGGAGAACACGCCCTGCGTAGCCGTCTTGATTTTGCCAAGCTTGCTGTCGGAATCCTTGGCAAATTTTTCGGCAGCGGTGCGCGCGTTCTTAGTCGCTTCGTCAATCATGGCAGGCTTGATTTCGTTGAGGCCGTTAAAGCTATAAATGGTGCGGTACTGGTAATCGCTACCGCTAAAGGCTATTCCATGTTTCAGGAGTTCGCCCTGCTTTTCCATGGTCTTGCGGACAAGGGCCACATCGTTTGTCGCAACAGTTGCAACCACGGTTGCCACATAGCGGTAATTATGTTTACCGCCGCTGTACAGTTCGCCATCGGCATCGACTATGGCCGGGGTCGAGTAAGTAATGTTTTCTTTTTTAACGCCGTTTTCGAGCAGGAACTTTTCAAGTATCTGCGTCTTGGACTGTAGCGTTGCAGAAAGTTCCGCAAGGTCGTTGCCCACTTCTTTGTAAACGATCGGCCAAATCACGAAATCAGCCGGTACTTCGCGTTCAGCAAGGCCGCGCACGAACACCACGCGGTCGCGGTCCTTGACATCGATTTGCGCGCGATAGAAAAATGCACCCAGGCACAAAATGGCCACTGCCAGAATGACAGTCTCTTTAACTCTTGATTGCATATTCAACTCCTTTTTTCTTTAAGTCAATATACAAAATTTTATATATTACCAAAGTAAAAAAGGAAAACAAGATGATTTGTCCTAAATGCGGCAGAAAATACGAAGACGACATGCCCCAGTGCCTGTGGTGCGACGCCCCCAACCCCAAAAGAAACAAGGAAACGGAAGAAGTTTACGAAAGTTCGGAATTCTCCGAAACGGCAGAATCCGAAGATGACGGCAAGCCCCGCAAAGGAACGCTTATTTTCTGGATGAGCATCATTCTAGGAGAAGCGGGCGTACACTGCTTTATGAGCGGGAGATCCTTACGAGGATGGTTGTACTTCATTTTTGGCGGAGTTGCATTCAGCTTTTGGGTGGGAGTTTTAAGTCCCTTCGAAATATATTTCCCGGTCGCAGTACACTTCATCATGTACTTTACGTCCATTGCAGTCTCCGTACTCACCTATATTGACGCATGGAAAATCGCACACGGGAAATACACGAACACCAAAAAAGGCTTCAATTACACAGGCGCCAAGTGGATGACGGTCATCACCATTTTGAGCATCGTCTTCAGTGCGGCTTACACATCAATTAGCTTTGTCGGACATGCCAAATCCGGATTCCTAAACATTGAATCCTACAACAAGGACTTGAGAGAAAAAAGCATCAAGGAAAAAAGCAAAAGTGACAGCGAAAGCATCGCCGCCGTCATCGAGACTTACATACTAAAGCAGGAACAATTCTTTAAATCGGAGAATAAACTCGGCCGCTTTAAAGAAATTGGCTTTGCAGATACGACGGCTTCCATGTATTTCCAGATACAGGACCTGGGCGCAGGTATCGGCGTCACATACAAAAGCATGTTTGGTTGTTCCAGGAATTCAACGTGGCTTTACACGACTTCCATTCAAGACGGCAAGCTCACTTGGTACACCTCTGCTCCCCAAGACGAAAACTGCAAGGAAGCATTCCCAAAGCTTTACATCTTGACTCCGAATTCTGAATGCGTCAACCAGGAATAACGGGTTAAATTTCTACATTCAAAAGGTTTCGATGATGCACGGCTACTGGGGTGCGGTGCTCCGCATTTTGGCCCAGCACAAATCTATATTTCAGTAAAAATATTTATCCTAAATACGATAAACCTTGGCACAGGCTCCGATGTGTTCCTGACTTTACACGTTTCTCGGCTAATTTTTCACGCAACGGACTGATACTCCCATATTCCGGTCTGTATAATTGAGTGACGCATAGCTAAAAGTCAGGTCAAACATTGTCGCAGAATCGTCCCCGATTTCCGTTGAGCTCCACTTAACAAAAAAAAAAAGACGAAAGCTTTATTTTTCGGCATACATACTTCTCAAATGGCGCAAGGTAAGGCTTGTGCCATTTTTATTGTAGTCGACCTACGGCAACTCTCCGCCATTTATCAATATACCTTTAGGCCCCACTTTCAGCTTCGTTTTTAGCCAAAGGCCCGATTTTGACGTAAAACAAGCGATTTTTAGTCTAAATCTATAATAATTTATAAGATTTAGACTAAAAATATCACACATTTAATCTAAAAGTCGAACATTTTTATATATTTAGACAAGAAATCTGAAAACAGGGGGCTTAAATGCACATTGTCGGCAGAAAAAAGGAAATCCTCAGACTTGACCGGTTCGTTGAATCCAAGCGCTCCGATTTTGTCGTGGTCTATGGCCGCCGCCGCGTGGGCAAGACATACCTGATTCGGGAATACTTCGACAACACTTTCGACTTTCAGGTGACGGGCATTTGCAACGGCAGCAAGGAAATGCAGCTTGCCAACTTCGGACTCGCCCTGCAGAAATACTTCGGCGAGTCGCGAGTTCCCAGGACTTGGCTTGACGCGTTTTCGCTTTTGCAGGCGGGGCTAGAAAAAAAGAATACCGGCGAAAAGCTGGTCGTGTTCCTTGACGAAATGCCGTGGATGGATTCCCAGAAATCCGACTTCTTGAGAGCGTTCGAAGTCTTTTGGAACGGCTACGCCGCCTGGGACAACAACATTTTGCTGATTGTATGCGGTTCGGCAACCACATGGCTTACGGACAACATCTTGAACAATGTCGGCGGGCTTTACAACCGCGCCACTGGCCGCATTTTCCTTGAACCGTTCACCCTGGGAGAGACCGAAGAGTTCCTGAAGGACAAGGGTATCGTCTGGAGCCGTTACGACATCATCCAGCTCTATATGGTCATGGGAGGAATCCCCTTCTACCTGAGCCACTTGCAAAAGGAACTGTCCCTGGCGCAGAACATCGACGAGCTGTTTTTCAAGCCGCACGGAAAGCTCTGGAACGAGTTCAATAACCTTTACGCAACTTTGTTCAAAAATGCGGACGCGCACGTCAAGGTCGTGGAGGCGCTTTCCCAAAAGAACAAGGGACTCACCAAGAAAGAAATTTCCGAAGCGACAAAGTTGCCCGAAAACGGAACGCTTACAAAGATTCTCGACAACCTCTCCAATTCAGGATTCATTCGCCCCTACAACTACTACGGCAACAAGAAGAAACAGATGACTTACCAGCTCGCCGACTACTACACCCTTTTCTACTTCCGGTTTTTGAAAGACCAGAACGGCAAGGACGAGAATTACTGGCAGAATACGCTGGACAATCCGGCGAAACGGGCGTGGTGCGGGTATTCCTTCGAGCAGGTCTGCAAGGACCATATCGACAAAATCAAGGACAAACTCGGCATCGCGGGAGTCCTTACCGAAAGGTCGTCGTGGTCCAGCAAGGGGGAACCCGGCGCGCAAATTGACCTGGTCATCGAACGCCGCGACAGGATTATCGATCTGTGCGAAATGAAGTTTTCCCAGTCCGAATTTGCGATTGACAAGGAATACGACCTGATTCTTCGAAACAAGGCGGAAACCTTCAGGACGGAAACGAAGACAAAAAAAGCGTTGCACCTGGTCTTTATCACCACCTACGGGCTAAAACGCAATATGTACAGCGGCATTGCCCAGGCCGAAGTCAAGGGCGACGACCTGTTCTGAGTCCTCCTTTTTTCTACATTCAAAACATGTCTGAAAAAACTCTACTTTTGCTTGACTCCTACGCGCTCGCGTTCCGCATGTTTTACGCCTATTCGCAGAACCCGCTGAAAAACAACCAGGGCGAAGAGGTCTCGATGATGCACGGTTACTGGGGTGCGGTGCTCCGCATTTTGGCCCAGCACAAGCCGACGCACTTTGCGATTGCGCGCGACGTGGCACACACCAAAACTTTCAGGCACGAACTTTACCCGGACTACAAGGCCAATCGCGGTCCCATGCCCGAAGAGATGGCGGCGCAGATGCCGCTATTGGGCGAAAGTCTGGAAGCGAGCGGAATCCCGCTACTTTCGGAGCCGGGCTACGAGGCGGACGACGTGATGGCAAGTACCGCCACGGCCGCCGTCGAAGCAGGCTTCGACCATGTGGTGATTTTAAGTAAAGACAAGGACATGTCGCAAATCGTAACCGACAAGATCCATCTTTTCCACCTGACAAAAGGTGCCGACGGCATTGACTTCGGTCCGGAACAGGTGCTCGAAAAATACGGGCTCCCACCGGAGAAAATCCGCGACTACCTGGCGCTCATGGGTGACACAAGCGACAACGTTCCCGGCGTGCCGAAGGTGGGGCCCAAGACGGCCATCCAGTTGCTGAACGATTACGGCGACATGGACAACCTGTATGCGAATCTCGACAAGATTACCAAGAAGGGTTTGCACGACAATTTGGCGAACAACCGCGAAAAGGCATTCCTCAGCCGCGAACTGGTGACGCTCCAGACCAAGCGCGCCTTTAGCGGAAACTTGGACGCCCTCGAATACAACGGCCTGCACGTGGATACCTTGGCGCAGATGTTCAAGGACCACGAAATCAACAGTCTGCTTCGCCTGCTTGAGAAGGTCCCGAGCAAGGCGGGATTCGTGCGGGATGGAGAAGGTGCGGAAGGCCCTTCGGCTAATTCGACAGGCTCATCAACCGGCTCAGGGACCTTAAACGGGGATGCCGCGATTCAGGCAGCATTCCCGGTTGACGTTCCTCCCCCGTATATTTGCGTTGATACCGACGAAATCTTTGAGCAGATGAAGGCGGAATTTTCCGCATCGTCTTTGATTGGCGTAGACACCGAAACAGACGGCCTCGACCCGATGCAGTGCGGCCTCGTGGGAATGTGCCTCGCCTCCGCCGACAGCGATGGCAAGGTTGCGAAGGGCTACTACATTCCCCTTGCGCACACCGACGAAATCGGGTTCCCGCTCCCCGCGGGCAAGGGCGGCAACTTCGACTTCAACAAGGCGAAGGAGTGGTTCAAGGAATTTTTCGCGGGCGCGACATCTCAACGCGCGTTCGTATTCCATAACGCGAAATTCGACTTGCACGTTCTCGCACGCGCATTCAAGATTCCGCAATCCGTTATCGACAACGCAAACATCATCGACACGCTCATTGCCGCCTGGATGCTTTCGCCGGGGCAATCTGGCCTCGGGCTCGACAACCAGGTGATGCAGCGCCTGCAGCACGAGATGATTCCCATCGAGAACCTTATCGGGCGCGGCAAAAACCAGATTACGTTCAACCGCGCGCCAATCAAGGACGCCACCGAATACGGCGCCGAAGATGCAGTCTACACGCTCCGCCTTTGGAAACCGCTCAAGCAGGAACTCGAAAAGCTCGACTACGTGAAGTATTTCTTCGCGCAGGAGATGCCGCTCTTGAAGGTACTGTACCAGATGGAATCCGTGGGTGTCGCCATCGATGTTCCGGCCCTCAAGACGCTGGAGCAGGAACTGGCCCGCCGCATCGAAAATCTGGAGAAAGAAATTTGCGACATGGCCGGTGTCGAGTTCAACATCGGAAGTCCAAAGCAGCTGGGCGACGTGCTTTTCGATACGCTCGGACTCCCCGAAATCAAGAAGCGCAGTACCGACGCCGTGGTTCTCGAAGAACTCAGCTACAAGGCGCCGCACCCGATTGTCTTTGCCGTCATCGAGTACCGCGAGCTCAAGAAAATGCAGAGCACCTACATCTCGGTGCTCCCGACGCTCATCAATCCGGACACGCACCGCATCCACACGAGCTTTATCCAGTGGGGTACCGCGACAGGCCGCCTTTCGAGCCGCGATCCGAACCTGCAGAACATTCCCGTGCGTAGCGACTTGGGTAAGAAGATTCGCGCAGCATTTATCCCGCAGAGTAAGGACAACGTAATTCTTGCGGTGGACTACTCGCAGATTGAACTCAGAATGCTTGCGCACCTGAGCGGAGACGAAGCACTCATCGAAAGTTACAAGGAAGGCATAGACATTCACGCCCGCACCGCCGCCGCGATTTACGGAGTTGACCTAAATGCCGTCACGAGCGACATGAGGCGCGATGCAAAAGTCGTGAATTTCGGCGTGCTCTACGGGATGACGGCCTTCCGCCTTGCCCGCGACCTAAAAATCCCGATGTCGCAGGCAAGGGATTTTATCGACGGTTACTTCGGGATGTACCAGGGTGTACAGCAGTTTATTGAAGATACCAAGGCGGCCGCCCACCGCGACGGCTACGTAGAAACGCTTTCGGGCCGCCGCCGTTACATTGCAGGTATCGACAGCAGCGACCGCATGGAATCGCAGATGGCCGAGCGCATGGCCGTGAATACTCCCGTCCAAGGCTCCGCCGCCGACCTCATCAAGATTGCGATGATTCGCATCCAGAAGCGCATCAACGCCGAGAACCTCCCGCTCCGCATGATGTTGCAGGTGCACGACGAACTCGTGTTCGAATGCCCCCGCGACCAGGTAGAGGCGATGGCCCAGATGGTGAAATCCGAGATGGAAGGCGCCATGCAGCTCAAGGTTCCGCTCGTTGCAAGCGTCGGCTTCGGCGAGAACTGGCTCGAAGCGCACTAAGCGACCGTTCGGCTCACACTCCCGTAAGGCTTCTCCGGCTTCGCCTCACTCCCACCTAAAGGTGGCCATGTACACTAAGCGCTAAAGCGCAAGTGTCCAAAGGTCGCCGACACGACTCGTTAATACGAGTCGCTTACGGCTCACCAAGCGCGCGAACTAGCCTACGCCTATTCCGCGTCCTTTATGCAACGGACGCTATACGCATCCGTTATCTTGCCTCCCGAAACGGAGCTAGAAACAAAGTTTGTTTCCTCGCTAGACAAATACAACGCTTCATACTCGTTCAGCGAGCAGTCCTGTGCATACCAGAACCATGCTTCCTGCGTAGCGCTTCCATACGAGTTCTCTCCATACATGATTCCGCCAGGGAGAGCCGTAAAGCCCAACACATCCGTTCCATTATTGACATTGTCTGAATAATCTAACCAGCCATCCTTCGCCCGCAAACCACTCTGCGGGTCACCACCCATAAGCACTATAAAATTGTACAACTCAAACCAATCCGATATCGACGGCAAATGCCAACCCGCAGGGCATACCTGGCTGGACAATTCGCAGGAATAGAAAGAGCCGTAAGCGTCGCACTGTTCTGCCTCATTGCCGTAGCACCAGCGGTTCCCTTCCAGTTCGGGCTTTGCAACCGAATCCCTGTAGTCCAGGTTTTCAGCCATCCATGTCTGGCCCCAGATGTCAATTGTCTTGTACACCCTGCCGTCGCGCGCATCCGTGAACGAGCCATATCCCCATGCGGTCGAATCTATTTTCCAGCCCTCTTCGCCACACACGAAATGCGTATTGTTCACCGTAATTTTCTTACCGTAGATATAACTGGTACAGCCTAAATTCAATCGCATTTCCCTTTCCGTGGGCAACCGGAATCCGCCATTCTCGCAAACGTAGACGCGGCCTGCAGCTCCGTTATGCTCATCGTGGAACGAGCCGTCGCCATACAGCCCTGTCGCGTTACACTCGTCACGATCATCGTAGGTATCGTTGTAAATCTGCGGAGCCAACTGCCAACTCCTGAATACGGTACCCCAGGTTTGCTTTTTGCAAACATAGTACTCATCGTTGTACTTTACTGTGGATGTATCGCCTTCCACAAGGCACGCCGTTCCGCCCAATGACACCATGATGCTGTCCATCCTGGTGCCTTCGCGCCACTTGCCATCCTGGAACACACAGTAGCGGCGCGTCGCAGGGCATCTCAGGACTTCGCCTTCCTCGTAGTCTGTGCCCAGCAGTATTGAGTCCGCCGTTTCGTCCTCAACATTTTTCCATACGAAATTATCGCACATGTACCACATGTCATTATTAGACGATCTTTCCACTGCACCCTGGCGCGCTGCCGTGCAGCCCCGAAATCCCAGCAGGCAATTGGAACTATCTCGTTCGTGCCAGGCTCCGCTCTCGTACACAAAGCATTGACGCGGAATTGCATTTTCCCTCCACTTGACCTGGCTTTCTTCCCCTACCGTCCAGCTGAAGTCTTCATATTCGTCATTGCTCATCGGAATCCAGTTCCCGTTCTGGCAGACATATACCGCAATGTCATTGTAGTGGACCGCCGTATTCATGGTCGCATCATTGCAAGGCATGGACATGGGGGCATCCTAGACGCAGCGAACAGAAAGGTGCATCGTGCTACCCAGCGTTCTCGCCATGGACACTCCCGTTTTTTGAAATATCATGTAATACGAAAGTTTTTCTTCTATAGAATTGTAGTAGAATGAACTTGTCCAGAAATGCGTTTTCAACTGTCCGGGAGGAATCAGCGTCATGCCAAACCTTTCAAAGTCCGATGCCTCCAATCCTCCTACAGACCTAAACAGCTCATTCCATTCTTCCATGCTCGGCAAGTGCCAACCCGCAGGGCAAGCTTCCTTGGCATCGTCCCAATAATATTCAGAGCTTTCTCCGTAGTTCAAATCATCGGCCATCCAGTTCTGGATCCCTATTTTGATGGTATGGTAAGCCTGTCCGTCACGGGCATCCACCAGCTTGCCGTAATCGAAGCTTACCGTATCCTTATTTTCTGTCGTATCCTTGACAACCGTAGTGTCTGTAACACCTGTCGTATCCTTAACACTTGTCGTGTCCTTGACCTGTACCGTATCCGCAACACCCGCAGAGTCCTTAACGTCCGTAGAATCCTTACTGTCATCCCCCCTCCTTTCGGGGATCCACTTGCCGTTCTTGCATATAAAGTAAACACCCCTATTTGCACTGTAGGGATTGTCGTTCAGCCATGCGGCCCCATCCAACGTTGAGTCGCACGCATCGAACCCATAGATTTTCCACCAGAAGGAATCTATGTAAGAAACGACCTGCGTACGGAACGTATCGAACTTGCCGTTCAAGCCCTGTTCCACCGCCCAGTCTGCCATATTTGCGGCGGTGCGCCCGTTTTTCCATAGGCCATCCTTTTCAAGGTCTTCTGCAAAATCCGTGATTCGCTCAGCAAGTTTCGAGTTTTCCTCGCCATCGTCATTCTTCGTTGCAAGGCCGAACGGGAGTCCGGATCCGCCATCCTTCTCCAGACCACCCAGCATAATCACGCTTATCGCTAACAGTGCCGCATTTCCGTCGCCATTGCTATAGATATTCAGGTCTTCGGCCAGGGCAAAGTCGCCACTGATTCCAAAGGCCCTGAGCACCTCTCGCTCCGCCTGCATTTTCGCTTCCGCGACGGTCAAGCCCTCTTCCCTTACAAGGTAGAGTACGCGCAAATATTCCAGGTGCGTAAGCAAGTTCACGTTCGCCGACTTGCGGGCAGTAAGGTCTACCAGCGCATTCAAGGTCACCGTCGCTTTTGATTTTTCACCCGTGAGTTCATCGCGGTACGTACCCACGGCCGTAAGCAGTGCATACGGGGATTCGAATTCGCTGAATTCCAGGGAGTAGGTCCCCTCGTCATTCAGCACCCCGCCCTCGGAAACATTCCCCACCGGCAGGAGCGTAGTTGCCTCCAGTTCCTGTATGGAAATTTTCGAACCCTTCGAGAACGGGCCCTTCTGCACAAAGCCCGCGAGCGTTCTTTTTTCGGTATACGGGGAATCCAGTTCTTTGTCGGTACCGCTATCACCGCACGCACCAAGCAAAGCAAACAGCGTCGCATATACAAGAGCAGCAAAAAATGTCCGACCAAAATGAATCATCCTAGCCCGCCTTTTTCGAGAAAAACACCCTATTGGAAATATAAAAACTCTTCTCGCAACAAAAAATTTACACTTTGTTGTAAATCGTTCAATAGTATTTGGGCAGGGCAGTCAATTTTTCGCGCACTCCTGCCATTTTCAATATACATTTGAGGCGTGTAGTGTTATTAGGGTTACTTTCAGAGGAATCCAAATGAAGCAAATTCTCGCAAAAACAGCCATTTTCGCCATCGCGGGCGCAATCTCTGCAACGGCGGCGCTCCCCACTGCAAAGCAGGTCCAAGCCAACATGGGCATGGGGTTCAACATCGGCAACTCGATGGAAGTGCCGAACAACCCGACCGCATGGGGCAACCCCTTCCCCACGCAGGCCCTGCTCGACTCCGTGAAAGCGGCAGGCTTCAACACGGTGCGCATTCCCTGCGCATGGGATAGCCACACGAGCGGCGGCAAGGTCACCGAAACCTGGCTCGATTCCGTAAAGACAGTCGTTGACTACGCGATGCGCGCGGGCCTCTACACGATTTTGAACATCCACCACGAAGGTGAAGGCGGCTGGTTCCAGACAAACATCGGCACGAGCGTCAACTCGACCGTCGACAACAAGATGAAGACGTACTGGACGCAGATTGCGAACAAGTTCAAGAACTACAACGAACGACTGATTTTTGCGGGCGCGAACGAGCCCGGCCCGAATGTGAACACCTGGACGGCCCAGCATGTAAGCACGCTGATGCACTACTACCAGACGTTTATTGACGCCGTGCGCGCCACCGGCGGGAACAACGCCACCCGCACGCTCATTATCCAGGGCCTCAACACCGACATCGACAAGTCTGTCGCGAACGCTCCCGTTAGCACGTTCCCTAAGGACAAAGTAACAGGCTACCTGATGTTCGAGGTGCATTACTACGACCCGTACCAGTACACGCTCATGACTAGCCAGCAGGACTGGGGCGCAAGCGAACCCATCATGCCGCAGTACTACTACGGTAATTACCAGAAGGCGAGCGAACCCAAGCGCAACGCGGGCTACAACGCGTGGGCAGGTTCCATCGATTCCAAAATCGCAGGCATCGGCCACCCGCAGGAACAGTTCGCCAAGATGAAGACAAACTACGTGGACAAGGGTTACCCGGTCATTGTCGGCGAATTCGGCGCGAACGTGCGCTCTCCGGAACTGAGCGGTTCTGACCTGAACCTCCACAAGCAGGGCCGCGTGCAGTGGCACAAGGACGTGGTGAGCGCGGCCAAGCAGTACGGGCTCACCCCCATCCTCTGGGACATGGGCAACGAGAGCAATTCCGGCTACGACAACATGGCCTACATCCGTCGCCAGAGCAGCCCTGTGGGCAAGGTGCTCGAAACCGACGTCATCAACGCGATGCGCAGCGTGTACAACCTCGGCAACTATGTGAACACGGGCGTGACGCACGTAGAAGACTTCATTACCGGCGGCAGCGAGAACCCGGCTACGAGCAGCAGCACGGTCGTTCCGCCGGCATCAAGTTCTGCAATCGCGCCCACATCAAGTTCCGCAATCGCGCCTGTTTCCAGTTCAGCAATCGCGCCGGCATCGAGCAGCACGGAAATCTACCCCTGCGATGCCATGATTCCGGAATGCGGCTGGACGGGAATAACGCCAGACGTTCTCGCGGGCAGTCACGTTAACGCGAATCTCGTACGCGAGGGAAGCATGCTCCGCTCGAACGCCACCATCCGCCTGTTCGACCTGAACGGCAACATGGTGCGGGAGGCAAGCGCAGAAATCGCAAGCGGCCATAGCGAAATGGACCTGCGCGGGCTCCGTCAGGGCATGTACATTGCCCGCAGCGGCTCGCAGACCCTCCGCGTGCAGGTGAAATAACGCGAACTGATGCGCCAATAGCGTGCGAACAGATGCGCGGCCCCAAAAGCCGCATTACAAGCTTTAAAATAACACCCTTTACATACCACCATATAGCAAAACAACCCCACGGTATGTAAAGGGTTGTTTCTTTTTTTCCGGTTTACATACTTTTCCGGCTTTTTCAGGCAAAAATCAGCAAAAACACGCCTAGAAGTCGATTTTTCACACGATTTTCGGCCATTTTTACATACTAAAAGCGTGTTTTCATGCATTTGGTATGTAAAGACGCCTAAAAACAGCAGTAAAACCGGCAAAAACAACCCGAAATCGGCCCTGTTGTACCCCGTTGAGTATTCTACACCGCAAAAAACACGCTGGAACACATTTTTCTTTATTTTCGGTGTCCCAGAATCTAATTTCATAGAAAACAGACAACCGGGCAAGTCATGCCCACACATACCATATAAGGAGTCAAAATGTTTGGTATCGGAAAGTTTGGTCTCGTGTTCGGCGCGCTCTCGCTCGCAAGCACGGCTGCGTTCGCCCTCCCCAAGGCGACCGAGATTTACCCCGACATGGGTCTCGGCTACAACATCGGTAACACCATGGAAGTGCCGGGCAACCAAGGTGGTCCAACAGGATGGGGCAACCCCTTCCCGGATGCCGCTTACGTGAAGGCAATCAAGGACGCCGGCTTCAACACCGTTCGTATTCCCTGCGCCTGGGACAGCCACGCCTCTAACGGAACAATTAATGCCGGCTGGCTTGACTCTGTAAAGACCGTCGTCGATCTCGTCATCAACAACGGCATGTACGCCATCTTGAACAGCCACTGGGACGGCGGTTGGCTCGAAGACCACGTGTTCGACGGCGAAGGCTACGACAAAACTGGTCTCGTGAACAGTTCTGCAGCAACCGTTGCCGCCAAGCAGGAATCTTACTGGAAGCAGATCGCTACCAAGTTCGCCGCTTACGACGAACACCTGATTTTCGCATCCGCCAACGAACCCGGCGTGAACGACCCATGGAACGGCGGTGCGGACAACGGCCAGTGGGCCTTCGACGAGAACCGCATGAAGGTTCTCAAGCAGTTCCATGAAGCATGCATCAAGGCAGTGCGTTCTACCGGCGGAAACAACGCCACCCGTATCGTGGTCGTGCAGGCCCCGCGTACCGAAATCGACAAGTCTCCGCTCCTCGCCTCCATGTACCCGACTGACCCGGCTGGCGACGGCTACACCATGGCCGAAGTACACTTCTACCCGTATCAGTTCTCGCTCATGACTGGTGGCGACGAAGACTGGGGCAAGATGTTCTACTACTGGGAAGACCAGACTCCGGGTAACGACGCGGCACACACCTGCTCCGGCACGGCCCTCGGTTCCAAGAAGTCTATCAACGAACTGTTCAGCGGTCTCAAGAGCCGTTTCTACGACAAGGGCATTCCGGTCGTAATCGGCGAAATGGGCGCAGTCAAGCGTTTCTCCCTCACAGGAGACAACCTGAAGGCGCACCTGAAGGCTCGTGCCGCCTGGTACGGCTACACAGTCGCTGCAGCCAAGCAGAACGGTCTCGTTCCTTGCGTGTGGGACACCGGTGACGAAGGCGATGGCAACTTCACCATCATCCGCCGTCAGGTGAACAAGTTCGGCGGCAACGTGGGCGACATTACCGACGTCGAAACTTTGAACGCCATGCGCGAAGCATACGGCCAGGCTGCGCTTCCGGGTGGTTCCATTGATTCTCTCGTCAACCAGAACCCCGACGTTCCCGAAGGTTCCGGCAAGGGTGTCGAAGTTACCTACAAGACTGCAACATCCGACTCCAGCGAAGTGGGCACGCTCCGTATCAACCTTTCTGGCACCAAGAAGGATCTTTCCCAGTACGTGGGCATTGAAATCCGTCTGAAAGGTTCCGTCGAAACTGCAGGCCCCTGCACCGGTGCAGGCGATGGCTGCGGTGAATACGGCTGGACCTCCATGGACCTCTTCATGATGACCGGTGGCAGCTGGGCATGGTTCGACGCTCCCGTGCTGGAACAGGCCGACCAGGAACTCGATGCGACCAAGTTCCAGACCATTCAGGTCAAGTGGGATGAGTTCCGCACCGAACCGACCGACCTCAACTCCGCAAACGCCATCGGCCTGAACCTCTATGGTACGCAGGTCACCGGCACAATCACTTTTGACTACATCGCGGGCATCAAGGCCGACGGCTCTACCGAAATCATCGATGACTTCGACAAGAAACCCGGACTCGAAGGCACCGCCACCGGCAAGGTTGTCGCCCTCAACGGCACAGGCGACATCGGAGCGAACGCCATCAAGCCCACACGCGTCGCCAGCAGCAAGATGCTCGTGAGCGTACGTCCGAGCTCGGTGACCGCCTCGTTCAGCGCCGCCACCGCAGGCATGGCAAGCGCCACGCTCATGAACTTCATGGGCCAGGTCATCGACCAGAAGAACTTCAACGCAAGCAAGGGCGCGAACAGCGTCGAACTGCAGAGCAACTACCGCGGGGCCGCAATGCTCATCGTGAAGCAGGGCAGCCAGCGCTACGCCCAGAAGGTTCTCCTGAAGTAACATAAAGCCCGCAAGGCAGGAGTGTCCTTGTCGGGCTAATCCCCAAGAGGGATGTGTGGAAATCCCCCGCAGCGAATGCCGCGGGGGATATTTTCAGACCGCTCGTTCGTCGTATCAGGAACTGAACCTACGGTTTCTCACTCACTCTCACTGCAAAGGCCCGTTTATCACGGGCCTTTTCCGTTCACGGAGACCGCTCGTTCGTCGCGGTCCTTACCACATCTTGTCGAATTTCTTGCGGCTCTTTTCCTCGTCCTTCTTCTCCTGCACAATCGCGTCGATTACGGCGGCGACCGTCAGGTTGAAGATATCGTGCACGGAGGCGTCGGAGTCGGTGAAATGCACCGGCTTGTTCAGGCCCATCTGCACGGGACCGATGGACTCGCCCACGCCCATCTCGAGAAGCATCTTGCAAGTAGTATTCGCAGAAGAGAGGCACGGGAAGATAAGCGTGTTGACCGTCTGGCCCTTGAGCTTGTTGAACGGGTACTTGGTATCGCGCAGCTGCTTGTCGAGCGCCACGTTCACCTGCATTTCGCCATCGATCATGTAGTCCGGGAACTGCTCGTGAATCATCTTCACCGCATCGCGGGCCTTGTTTGCCGTACCGCGGGCCGCTTCCTTGTCACTGCCGAAGTTCGCGTAGCTGAGCATCGCCATCACCGGTTCGTGAGCGAAGAACCGCACCGCGTCGTGCGTGAGCTTCACGACATCCACGAGCGTTTCGGCATCGGGGTCGCGGTTCACGAGCGTATCGGCCAGGAAGAACGTTCCCTTGCGCGTGCTCAGGATATGCATTGCACCGAAGTGCTTGTATTCCTCGCGGATGCCGATGATTTCCTTCGCAAGTTCAATCGTCTCGCTGTACTTGGAGTAGCCGCCCGTAATGAACGCGTCGGCATCGCCCGTCTTGACCATCATCATGCCAAAATGGTTCGGTTCGAACATGTCGTCGCGGGCCTCGTCGAGCGTCACGCCGTTGCGGCCGTTTTCCTCGGCGTAAATCGTCGCGTACTTGCGGCGGCGTTCGAATTCCTCGGGCGAGCGCGGGTTTACAATCCTGATGCCCGTAAGGTCGAGCTGTTCGCGCTGGGCGATAATCTGGATGCGTTCCGGGTTGCCGAGCACAATCGGGTGTGCAACGCCTTCCACCTTTGCCTGCACGGCAGCCTTGAGCATGTTCAGGTTGCTCTCGGCGAACACCACGCGCTTCGGGTTGCTGCGGGCGGTATCGCTGAACTGGCGGATAAGCTTGTTGTCGTAGCCCATCATGTCGCGGAGCCTGTCGTAGTAAGCGTCCCAGTCGGTAATCGGCTTGCGGGCCACACCGCTCTCGATGGCCGCCTTCGCCACCGCGATAGAAACTTCCGTAAGCAGGCGCGGGTCAAGCGGCTTCGGAATCAAGTATTCCTTGCCGAAGGTAAAGCGCTGCGCGTTGTAGGCAATGTTCACCACGTCGGGCACCGGCTGGTGCGCAAGAGCGGCAATCGCACGCACAGCCGCATGCTTCATGTGCTCGTTGATGCAGGTCGCGCGCACGTCCAGCGCCCCGCGGAAAATGTACGGGAAACCGATGACGTTGTTCACCTGGTTCGGGTAGTCGCTGCGGCCCGTCGCAAAAATCAGGTCGCCACGGCTCGCCATCGCCTCTTCATAGCTGATTTCGGGAGTCGGGTTCGCGAGTGCGAAGACAATCGGCTGGTCGGCCATGCTGCGCACCATCTCGCGGGTCAGAATGTTGCCCTTCGAGAGGCCAACGAACACGTCGGCGCCCTTCATGGCATCTTCAAGAGTCTCGATGTCGGTGCGGTCAGTCGCAAAGAACGCCTTCGCCTCGGTAAGGCCCTTGCGGTCCTTGCGGATAACGCCCTTGCTGTCGCACATCACCAGGTTTTCTTTCCTGAGGCCGAGCGACAGGTACAAGCGGGTGCAGGCGCAGGCGGCAGCGCCGGCACCGTTCACCACCATCTTCACGTCGCGGATGCTCTTGCCCGCAACCTCGATGGCATTCAGGAGGCCCGCCGAAGAAATGATGGCCGTACCGTGCTGGTCATCGTGCATCACGGGGATGTCGAGTTCCGCCTTCAGCGTGTTCTCGATCTCGAAGCATTCCGGAGCCTTGATATCTTCCAGGTTGATGCCGCCGAACGTCGGGGCGATACCCTTCACGATTTCGATGAACTTCTTCGGGTCCTTCTCGTTGATTTCGATGTCAAATACGTCGATGCCCGCGTAAATCTTGAACAGGAGCGCCTTGCCTTCCATCACCGGCTTGCCCGCGAGGGCGCCGATATCGCCGAGGCCGAGAACCGCAGTGCCGTTAGAAATCACCGCGACCAGGTTGCCCTTGCCCGTGTATTCGTAGGCCAGGTTGTTATCCTTTTCAATTTCCAAGCAAGGAACAGCTACACCCAGAGTGTACGCAAGACCAAGGTCGGTCTGCGTGCTGTGCGGCTTGGTCGGCACGATTTCGATCTTGCCGGGCTTGCCCATGGAATGGTATTCGAGCGCCTGTTCCTTCAAATCCTTGCTCATCTTGGCTCCTTTCCGCGAGCATCTAGCCTTGTTTTTGGGCATTTTTATGCCATTTCGGGCATCTGGACGCGCGGACGTTCATTTTTTGCGCGCAAATATAGAAAAAAGTTTACATTTCTACAAGGAGGGAGAAGGAAATTTAAATCACACGGTTTTATCTCGACCTGGTCGAAATACCTCCCCCGCCACCACCAAAAAGACCACCACGGCTACCAGAACTTTTTCTAGCAGCTTCTTGGTCGCATTCTTCCACAGATTTCGTCAAATACGCAATATAATTCGGATGGTCAATATTTTTTCGTAAATCATTCTCCAATCTCCAGTAGTCCACCTCACTATATTGCTGTTGGATTTTGCCCAAAACACAGTAACACACCTGCTGGTTCGCCCCTTTAATACACTCACCGACAAAGCGCTCCCTTGTCTCAAAGGAATACGTGAACCCTTTCGCCTTGCTTTTCTTGGCGACAACAGATGCCGAACCTCCGGCCTGCGCACAAGCAACAGCAACCAGCATCCCGAGCAATATGATTTTTAAATTTCGCATAGGTTTGCCTCCGAAAATTATTTTAAGCCTTTTTCTACAGCACGGAATCCTGTTCGTCTTCAATATTATCCGAGTTTTTGAAGAAATAATAAAGAATTAAGAATCCCTGATGAGTAGAAATCTCGCTTGCGGAACACTCGAGGATGACCATATCAAGATTATCAGCAAGATTTTCGTCCTTTCCCCAAATGGCGGCCAAAGTACGAGCACCACCCTTTAAAGTGTACATCCAGTAATTACCATCTTGAAAAACTGATCCCGGGTCAATTTCATCGCGAATCGTAGGTTCCCCGTATCTCTTTGCGACACGATCTTTTGTGGCGTTGAATGAACTTTGCAATTCTGTTCCATAATCGTTTGTACTGATAGCCGAAGAAATTGCTTTAATCTGATACAAACCCTTATTTTTATCAACGAATACAATATAATGTTCAAATGACGGATGACTTTTCTTAGGCCTGATTATGTAGGCGTCATTTTTTACGAACTCGGGTTTGCCCTCGCATTCCTTGGCAATATCCTTAAGAGTCATGCCCATTTTCAGCCCAAAAGGCGACGCCATTGCAAGGGCGGGAAATATCGCCACAATAAGAAGAAAAAGAAGCCTTTTCATATTATGCCTCCTGGAAAGAGTGTTTCTGCCCATAAAGATACATTCTTCGAGTGTCAAAAGATGACAATCGCGGAAATTTTCGTAAAAAAAGCGAAAAAGGCGGGAATTTGGCACAAAAACGCGGGGATAGGCATTGAATGTGCTGCGCCTAGAAAACGCGAAGCTCAATTCTATTTCCGTTTCGCTTTCCAAACTTGTAGAATCCGAGGCGAGAACATTAGAAATGATTTCGCCGCTTCTTTTCAACAAAGACTTCTTTTCATTTTCATCAACAACTTCAGGAACGCGAGCAATGGCACGAGACAACTCGCGAATTTCTACGAATGTATTGATGATGTTGATAGTTGTTTGCGTTGCGACACTCCCTTTCAAAATTGTCGCAAGCATGTAGAGACCGCGTTCAGTAAAGGCAGTCGGATTAACAGGACTGTATTTTAGTTTGACAAGGTGGTCAAAATTTTTGACCACCTCCTTTTTCTCGGCAACATTAACTAATCGCAATCAAGGATAACTCGCTGATCTCTCAACACAAGAATTTTGCTTTCAACTTCATTCATCTTCTACTCCAATCCGCCTACAAGCAAAAAAAAAGGCGGGGTAAAGTGTTCTCAATGCAAATATACATTCCTCGTATGTCATATTATGACAATTTAAAAAAAGCAGATTTTTTGCGCTTCAAAGGTAATGGAACTGACCGGCTGCAAGCCGACCGCCGCGGCTTCTCTTATTAAGAAATTGCTAGCGATAGAAATGATCGAGCCCATTGCGGGGCATGGCAAGGGTAAGTACCGGGCGAAGGGATAGGTAGCTTCAAGCGACAAATTACGCTCTCGCAAATTTCACTCTAAACAACGGCACCCAAGTTTCTTGTCCATCTTCAGATGTCCAGCGGACAACTTGCGAAAGAATTGCCTTTTGTGGAACAAGGATATTCTTTGCCAGGCTTTTCACAAGGCCACCAGTAAAATCCTTTGCGAACCATGCCCAATAAAGTGAACCTTGTTTTATACAGTAGTTTCCTGTTTTGGGATGAAATTCTACGGAAAGGGATGTTCCTATCGATTCTTTTTCTAACACCTGTTGTAACTTTTCAACAAAAACATCGCTAGAATCACCTTTTTTCAGATACTGTCCCAAAGCCATGTCACCGAGTCCCGTTTCGATATGCAGAACCTTCGGGATGGCCACACCATTAATTTTATCTTGCTTGACAAAATGACTTAACCATTCTCGCGGCAGCATTTTTTCAGCGCCAATAATAGTTAGCGACTTCTTTGCACGTGTTGTCGCGACATAAAGCAGACGATAATTTTCTTGTGCTATTTTCTCGTCGGCATCTTTCAATGCCCACGGACCTAGCGCAAGGATTACATTATCCCATTCAAGTCCTTTTGCACTATGCATTGTCCCTATAGAAACCGCACCCATGTTTTTCGTTGCAAAGTCACTATACGACACTTCACTCAAATATTGGTTGAAATCACCTAATGTAATTTCGTCTTCGCCGCAAGCCGTTTCGGTCTCTATAAAATCGTTTACCAGCGCATCCAGCAACTCAAAAGAACTTTCTGTTTTATGGCTTGTTTTGTAATCGTCTGCAAGTCGCCTGAATTCTTTTGCACTCCACGGGAATTTACCTACGCGCGGGTCCTCCTGGAGTATTTTGCTGAATCCTAAAATTTCTCGTGTTTTTTCAACGGGACATTTGTCCTTGTCTCGCCCTTTAAGAAGGCGATATGGGATATTTTTCTCCTCTAATTTCGCTGCGGCTAAGAAGGCTTCTGCATTATCTCTCGTCAGAATACAATAGGACTCTGTTGAATTTGATGAAAATTTTTTTGCGAGAATTTCCGCAGCTACAAAAGCCGCTGTAGCTTTATCACCTTCTTCATAAAATACTAGAGTCGCTTTGTCCTGTTTTAGTGCAAACTGTTGTGAGCCTTCTTTTACTCGTTCTGTCATCAAATCAAGTAATTTTGCATTCGCTCGTACAAGTCCAGCGACAGAGCGGTAATTTGTCGTTAAATAGAATTTTTCTGTATTCGGGAATTCATCGGCAAATTTTTGGAAATACTGAGAAGAACTTCCACGGAAAGCAAAAATACTTTGATCATCGTCTCCAACGACAATAACGCGGGGATCTTTTTCTCCTAAATCATAAAGAGCTCGCAATAGGCGGTATTCTCCTGCAGACAAATCCTGGAATTCATCAACAAGAATAACACCGGGGGCACCTACGCCAACGTCTTCTCCGGATTCAAGAAGTTCAGCCGCCTTAGAAACAACATCGTCGGCATTTTCAAGAGCTTTTTTATTACCCTGTACTCCGAGTATAGAGAAGGCTAGTGAATGGAATGTGGTAATGACTACTTTTGCCGCCAAAGGTCCAGCCAAATCGAACAGGCGCTTTCTGAGTTCTCGGCATGCAGCGCGTGTGTATGTCAAGCACAAGATAGAATCGGGCTTTGCCTCTTCTATCCACAAGAGCGAAGCGACTTTATGGACAAGCAAATGTGTTTTTCCCGAACCGGGACCAGCTCCTACCAGAATATGTTTCTTGCGACTTTTTATGACTTTGCGTTGTTCGTCATTGACTTTTTCAATTTTTCGCTTTAAGCCATCGGATACAGAATCCATCTGGGCAACACCCTGCATATACTTCAAACGGAAATCTGCAATATCCATTACAAAATAATCATCTAGCAACTGCTGAGCCATTTGCTCATTGGTAAGCATCATCTTAGCATATTCACCAACAATATGAATCGCTTCTGCTTTATGCTTATAATGTGCATTAAGCATTTCGAAGTCTTTTGGAGTAAAACTGCGCTGTTTTGCATCTGGATTCAACTCCAAGACAAGTCCGGTATAAAAAACAACAAGGCCATGGTCCAATGTAATGGAACCAACTAAGTGCAAGAAGAGAAGAGCATACTCCAGTTGCTTTTGCATTTCAATACGGCCAACCGCTTTCTCGCCGTACATTTTTCTCATTAAACTATTTAAGGAGAACCAGACGATATTTCCATTTTTATGAGCTTGTTCCTTTTGCATATCCGTCAATGCATCAATGGCCTTGTCAAATATCTGCCATTGCTTCTTGAGGTTTTCCTTGACACTTTCAGGAGGAACAAGAAATTCTATCTGATAAACCTGATGTCCTGCTTCTACTAAATGGATTTCAGCGACACTTTCGTGGGCCCAATAACGCAGAATGCCACGGAAAATGAAAAGATTCCGTCTAGATGTAGAAGCACCGATAGAGTCATCTCTTTGGTTTAACTGGGAATTGAGTTTGGTCATGTCTATGACAAAGCGGTCATTAACGCCCTTGCCTTCGCATGCTTTCAGCAGTTCTTCCTGCAATTCAGATGCGGCTTTTAAGAGTGAACGTGGAGTATCGTTACCCTTTCTCTGTAATCTTGCGCTCCAATCGTCTTCCTCGTTCAAAAGATTGAGCGTTCTCAATAGCCGCAGTCCATCATTTGCCTGTTCGCGCGTCAGGCCTAAATTTACAGTAAGTTCGTCAAGAGCGCATTCAGGAGAACGGGTCCATCGTTTGCTGATGATATGATGTATTATGCGATATGCAATATTTTCAACAGAATTAGTGATTTCTATCTTGTCTGAACCGATTCTTTCTCGGGCTTCTTCTGCAGAATCAACCGAAATAGATGAACCATACATCTGAGTTCTATTTCGTTTGCGCTTCAAGAATCCTTGCTCTTCCAAAACAAGTATGGCAAGTTTGACTTTTGTCGTATTGACACTGGCGTCAGTTTCTTTTTCTGTCCATCCGCATAGATCGGCAATTTCAAGAGCCGACATGATAATGCGATTCTGGTTGCCAGCCGTTTTTTTCAAAACCTTCCAGACGGCTGAAATTTCTTGTGCAGAAAGCTTGGATTGCTGGAGAATTTGAAAGTTCGTGTCAAGATCTTTAGGATTGAAAAGCGCTATACAGCTGGCCTGCAATTTAGGGTCGCGACCCGCACGTCCTGCTTCTTGCACGTAATTTTCTAGCGTACTTGAAATTTCGTAATGCGCAACTAGTTCTACGTTATCTTTGTCAACACCCATTCCGAAAGCCGTAGTCGCCACCATGGTATCCACTTCGCCATTCTGGAATTGGTCCTGAATGGTCATTTTCTTTTCGGATTCCATTTTACCGTTATAGCAGGCGCTAGCGAAACCGCGATTGTACAATTCCTCGGCTAAAGATTCCGTCGTCTTCACCTTGGATGCATATATGATTTTGGGACCTTTATATTCGCGAAGAACATTTACTAACTGTTTGCGCCGTTCGTTGGGAGATTCCGAAGATTCGATAACCTTATACGTCAGATTTGTACGCTTTGCTGGGCTAATGAATTTTACCAGTTCAAGATTTAGGCGTTCCTTAAAATAACCACAGATATCGTCAACAACGGATTGCTTTGCGGTTGCCGTAAAACAACTCACCGAAATCGGAGATTCTAGATTCTTTTCTCTTTGCAAGTCTTTCAAAAAGTCTGCCAAATAAAGATAATCGACTCTAAAATCGTGTCCCCAACCACTAAAGCAGTGCGCTTCATCTACAACGATTCGCTCCACTCGACGATGCTTCAGCAAATTGAACGTTGTATTTGAACGCAGTGATTCTGGAGAAATATATAGAATGTTCTTTTCGCCGTTGCTGACTTTCTCAATAACATCTTTTCTTTCTGCGGGAGAAAGCATGGAATTTATATAGGCAGCATCTCCGATTTGCCTTCGTTTTTCCAAAACATCAACTTGGTCCTTCATCAAGGCGACAATCGGCGAAATCACGACTGTCAATGCGCCTACTTGGGTGCCAGCAATCAATGCCGGTAATTGGAAGGTCATTGATTTCCCGCCACCCGTCGGAAAAACTGCCAATAAGGATTCCCCACGCATCGCCGACTCAACAACCTGTTGTTGAAGAGGAATCTTTTCCCCGTTAAAAGAGCGAAAACTATCGAAGCCAAACCATTTTTTTAATTGCTTAGTCGAACTTAATTGTTCGGAACAGTATGGACATTGGGAGTCTCCGCAAGGAACAAGACGTCTGCGATGCAGAATATTTTCAAGATGCGGATATTGATAGCGTACCCAATAAGGCACATAATCGCTAGGGCCTTCTTCATGGAACAATGTTAGGAGAAAACACCATTCAGCACGGTACGCTTTCCATTCATTCTGAAAATTTTGACGCAAGCAAATTGCTTTTTCGTAATTAGAAGTAAACCAGCGCTGTATTTCCGCTATTTTTAGGCGTAGCTTTAGCGTATTAGGGACATCGACCAGTTCAAAAAAAGGGGCAAAACCAGGCTCATTTTTTAAAAACTGGAAGAGAAGATATTGAAGTTGCCACGGATAACTTCCCCATTTTTCAATGCAGTCTTCTAGCAATTTTTTGCAGAGTCTTGCATCTTCCTGCGGATCAGACGGGTCGTCTTCACTGTGAAGGTATTCTTTGCGCAATTTATGATACGGTTTGCGTGGGAATAACAATGACGACAGCATCAAGGTGTCAAGCGCCTTGACGTTCGGAAAGTCGATAGAAAAGTATTGCCGGAGTATCGGGGCGTCATGACGCAGTACATTGTGCCCAACAATAAACTTTGCTTTTGAAGCTGCCGATTCTAATTTGGCAGGGTTCTTATCGCGAACTTTCTCTTCGCCCAATATATAGCCATATTCCCGAACTTTCTGCGTTTCGGGGTTATATTCCAAGTCAAAGAATAAGAATTTGCTAAAATCGGGCATTCACTTGAAATATAAATGAATCTAGGCATAAAAGACGCCATTTTAGCGAGAATTGTTAAAAATTTTGAAGTTTTTACCCCACTCTATCCACAATAGGCTTGAAATACACCTTGATTTGCTCAACAACCTTGTCGAAGGTCACTTGCACCATAGCATTTTTCTTCTTCACGAAAGCATTCCATCTTTTAACGCGTTCTTCATCCGTTGCGAAAGAATCTTCGAAGACGACTATGTCATTGAACGTAGTCCTTCGGTTTTGGAATGTCTGGACAATGGCCTCTTGCAGCAATTCAGCATCAATTTTTTCGCTCTGCAAAATCACGTAGATATCGTAGAAGTCCTTGAAGCGGCTATTCGCATAACCCAACGAAACTATCGCTTCAAATTTTTCTGCAAGCACGGATTCAATGGAATAGCCGTAAATCAGCGGACACTCCATATCCAGCAATACAGGGAAAGACATTTCTTTTTTCGAAGGAACGATTACATCACCAAATCCAATATCAATAGACACGGGGAGTCGCGTGTTTCCAAGTAAAGCTGTGATACTGATGTTTGTGCCTAGATATTCGTCTTGCTTTTTTATTTCGCGAGCCTTGAGCGACGCCAAATCAAATACAAGTCCGTCATCCGCTGGGATAGAAAATATCTCACCGAAAATCGAAAAAAGCGATTCCAACGTCCCGCTAATTTTGTCAGCCCGAAGGTCTATATCCGATGTAGAACGAGGGTAGTCCTTCCCGTAGAGGGCATACAAAAAGATGCCCCCTTTGAGCGTGAAGTTTTCTCTATACTTTGACTTCCCAATTCTGAACAAGGCCCGTTCCAGTCCATAGACAGTAAGCAGTTCCTGATACAGTCTGAAATTCGTCTTGGCGACATTCTTCAGTTTATCCTTTATCGACTGGACATTCATACGAGAACCTCCAGGTAAGTCTTCAGGATTTTCAGGCACGAAAGTTTTCCTGCATAGCGATAGAGTTTATTTATGTTCCGGTCTTGCCTTGCAAGGTAATTGGTCAGGATTTCCTTGGTTTCTTCGATCCCTACCTTGTTCCTGTTGGAGACGATATCAACGACCGTTTTCTCTATATCGTAAATTTTGAAGGTGTTCTTGTTTTCGCTGATTGTGCGCACGCCAACGGTATGCCGCCTATCCGAGAAATAATGCAGCGAAAGTCTTTGCGATTCTGGCAGCGAGGAAAGCTTTGTCTTTGGCGGAACCGCAACATCGATGGCATCGGGACGGAAGGTCGTCAGACCATAGTAAACGGCAGCGCTCAGAAGGCACACTACCCCCTGGGGTGCAAATGCCTGAACGTAGTAGAAATCGTTCATCTCGCCGGCAAAGTTCGCGTTTTCGTAATACGATTTATTGAGCCGAAAAAGTTTGCCCTGTTCGACCATTTTCGTTATTTGGTAATACGAAAATCCCTGCTTTTGGAGTTCCTCGCTCGAAAAGACAAGTTTTTGGTCGGATAGAACATTCTTTTGTGCCATACCGTAAATATACCTTTTTGACGGCAAAATTTCAACCAAATACGGAAAATGTTTAGACATTCCGTATTTCATTGAAAAATTATCAAGAAAACGACTACAATTTTGAATATTTGTAGTTGTTTTGTACAGGTTTAGAGAAATATTCATGTCCCCAATCTATACTCGCGCGCGATAGCGGTCAAGGGCTCGAGCCGCGAGTAACAATTGCCGTTTTTAGCCCAAAAGTCGCAATTCTCGGCAAAACAGTTCCCGGCAAGCGCACCTCGCTGACAGTACGCTTTCATTTTCCTATCTTTTTGTCTGTCAACGAGTTACGACAGTCGCATTCTGTAAAGATTCCCGCCTTCGCGGGAATGACATCATCCGCGGGGATGACAATTCAGGAAGCGACGTCTTTAACATAGGGAGTTTCAGATGGAAACTTTAAACGCTATTCTCGATACCATCGACGGTTACGTGTGGGGTATCCCGCTCATTGCCGTAATCCTGTTCGTGGGCATCTTGCTCACCAGCCGCCTCGGCGTTTTGCAGGTGACAAACCTCGGCAACGCGCTGCGATACATGCTCCACAGCGAAAAGGAAGGCGAAGGCGAAGTCTCGAGCTTCGCGGCGCTCTGCACGGCTCTTGCGGCCACCGTCGGCACGGGTAACATCGTGGGTGTCGCGACCGCCATCGGTACCGGCGGCCCGGGCGCTCTCTTCTGGATGGAAGTTGCCGCCTTTTTCGGCATGGCCACAAAATACTCCGAAGGCCTGCTCGCGGTCAAGTACCGCAAGGTCGATACCGACGGCAAGGTATTGGGCGGCCCCTTCTACTACATCGAGACGGGTATCAAGGAACGTTTCGGACTCAACTTCAAGTGGCTCGCCGTGCTGTTCGCGGTGTTCGGCGTGCTTGCGGGCCTGCTCGGCATCGGCACCATCACACAGGTGAACGGCATTACCTCGGCGGTCGCGACAGTCATCCCCACCGGCGAATTCATCAACCTCGCCGGCAACTCGGTCTCTTACTCCACGGCCATCGCGGGCCTGCTCTGTGCGGGCTTCACCGCCTGCGTCATCATCGGCGGGCTCAAGCGCATCGCGAAGGTTTCCCTCTACATCGTGCCGTTCATGGCCATCTTCTACATTCTCTTCTGCCTGCTCATCCTGGGCTTCAACTTCTCGAAGATTTCGGGCGCCATCGAGACCATCATCCAGGCGGCATTCAACCCGAGCGCCGTCACGGGCGGCGTGGTAGGCACCATCTTCATCGCAATGCAAAAGGGTATCGCCCGCGGCATCTTCAGTAACGAGGCGGGCCTCGGCTCGGCCCCGATTGCAGCCGCAGCGGCCAAGACAAAGGAACCGGTGCGCCAGGGTCTCGTAAGCATGACGGGCACGTTCATCGACACGATCGTCATCTGCTCCATGACGGGCCTTGCCATCGTAGTCACCGGCGCTTGGACTCCGGAACTTGGGCTCCAGGGCGTGAACATCACCATGGAAGCGTTCTGCCGCGGGCTTACGAACTTCCCGGGCGGTTCGACCATCGCGCCGTACATCCTTACCGTGGCGCTCGTGTTCTTCGCGTTCACCACAATCCTCGGGTGGGCTTACTACTCCGAGCGCTGCCTGGAATACCTTATCGGGCGCGGCAAAAAGAACGCCATCCTCGCCTACCGCTGGGTTTACGTGGCCGCGGTGTTCATCGGCCCCTACCTCACGGTGAGTGCGGTGTGGACTAGCGCCGACATCTTCAACGGGCTCATGGCCTTCCCGAACCTCGTGGCACTGGTATTGCTTAGTGGCATTGTCGCCCGCGAGACGAAGAAGTTCTTCGTGAAGCTGGAAAACGAGAAGTAACAACATGCGGAATAAGCGCGAAATTAGCACAAAAGCGAATTTCGAATAGCAAAAAACCGGAAATTGGGTACCAAACGGCGTGGTTCAGCCTATTTTGGTACCCATTTTTTAGAATAAACTAACACAAAAGCAACTATCGGGGAGCAATAAAGCCTCGCAAGAAGGTTTTACTGGGTACCAAAATGTGAAATTAGAGCAATTTAGTACCCATTATCGTCATCAATTCGCGATCAATAGTGCAGACAAACTAAAATTTTTGGGTACCAAACGCCCCATTTTTAGGTGTTTTGGTACCCATTTTTGCACTTTTTCCCTTTTTCAGCAGCTTTTCAAGCAACTTGCGGGCTTTACCAGCCCATCATCTCGGCGATTTCGGCGCCGATGAGGCCATCTTGCATAGTCATCGAAAGAATGCGCTGTTCCAATTCACTTGGCGGGTCCTGCGGGCCCGCGTTTTTATTTGCTGTGGCCTCCCGCACGAGCAATTCACCGAGGGCGGCATGCAGCGCGAGCGACGCATCGATGTACTTGAGATGCGTCGGCTCTTCCAGAATAAAATTCAGCGGTTTCTTTTCGGCGAGCACGCGACTCGCCGGAACGCCCGGCCCGTATTCGTCCTCAACGCCCATGTTGGCAAGCACCGCGCCCGAGGCGAGCAAAGCTTCCACGATTTGCGGGCGGTCGAGCGCGCCCTTCACGCCGGTCGCAGTCACCACGAAGTCGGCACCGCGCACGAGCGACGCCACCGCATCGAGGTCATTGCAGTCCGTGACCGGAACGCCGTTGGCATCCAGGAACGGGTTTGCACCTCGCGAGCAGTCCGTGACCACATGGACATCGGCACCGGACCGCAACAGCTGCAACACAATGCCCTGCCCCACCTTTCCGCTCCCGAAGACAATAAACTTCTTGCCGCCGGAAGGCGCGCCGTCCGTACCCGAATCTAAGCAAAAATCGTACCCGAGTTGCGCGAGCGCACGCACGTAGCCCTCGCCCGTCCCAAGGCAAGTCTCGATGCGTTTTACCACTCCGCTATCGGCCACATACACCGGATGTTCGCACTTCTCGTAAAACTGCACTCCACTGCGCGTGAGTTCCACAAACCCGAACCGCGGGTGGCATGCCGAAAACTGGCCCGCACAATCCAGAATCAGGTCGAACGCGCAATCACCCGACTCCGCGCAACGGGCCTCCATCTCGAGGGCCTCTTGCAGCCCGATTACGGGAATCCCGTTCCCGCGCAAGACTTCCACGATACCCAGGTCGCAGGGCATCCCGCCTGCCACGCCCACGACAAGATCGGCACCGCCCGCGATAAGCGCACGGTACTCCAGCAGCGTATTGCGAAATACGGGTGTCGCCACCAATACACGGAGAGCCCGAAACGGCCTCGTACCCGACCATTCGGCAAAAAAAGCGGAAAGTGCCGGGTATTCACGTTTTTCGTAGGCGTCGTTCAGAATCTCGTCGAAAATCATGCCCCTAATATAGAAATCCGGCGCGGCCCGAAAAGCCGGGGCAAACCGCCCCGCAGCGCCTGTAAAATTTTAACAACACCCGCAAAAAACAGCCATTTCACGCAAAATTCGCCATTTTTGCGTTGCTAACCTATACAACGGAAACGTTTTGCCGCATAAGCAATCACCCCGACAAAAACATAATTTAATGGTATAAATCATGATTATGGAGTATATCTTATGAAAAAGGTTCTCTTTGCCGCATCTGCGGTTGGGTTGTTCGCGGTGGGCTCCGCGTTCGCGCAGAGTGTCGAAATCGCAACCTGGTCGGGCTTCCGCAAGGGTGCCGCCTCGTTCACATTTGACGATGGCGCTCCGAGCCACGTAACCGACGCTGGTCCGATGTTCAAGAAGTATGGCTACAAGGCTACCTTCAACGTGGTGGTGAACTGGAACCCCAACTGGAGCGGATTCCAGGGATTGGCCGACGAAGGGCACGAAATTGCAAGCCATAGCAACAGCCACGGCCAGAACATGAGCGGCGAAGAAGCCTCTTCGAAAAAGGCAATCGAAGGCAAAATCCAGCAGAAGTACGGTATTATCACAGTCGCCTATCCGAACTGCAACGTGCCTAACGAAAGCGCCGTTCTCCAGAACTACATCGTGGGCCGCATCTGCAACGGCAGCTGGAAGGGCATGAATGATGAAATGGGCAAGGACGGTCCCTCCAACTGGGCCCAGGTCCCTGCCACCATGACCGGTGCCGAAGGCCAGCTCAAGAGCACGAACGACTTTACCGGCAGAATGCAGAAAGTCATCCAGAGCAACGGCTGGGCTGCATTCCTCACGCACGGTTTCCAGGGCAAGAACAACGGTAACGCCACCTACTCGCCGACGGATATCAACGCCATCGACGGTGCCCTCAAGTGGGCCCAGCAGAACGATAAGGACATCTGGGTCGCCCCGATGGGCCATGTCGCCATGTACCTCAAGGAACGCAAGGCATCGAAGGCCGAAGCTTCCTCTAGCGGTAGCACCATCACGGTCAAGCTGACCCACAACATCAAGGACAACATTTCTAACTACGACTACCCGCTCTCCCTGCGCGTAAAGTACAGCGGTTCCACCGCCAACGTGACGCAGGCGGGCGCAAAGCTCGAATCCAAGATTGATGGCGGCTACGTGTACTTCGACGCCGTGCCGAACGCAGGCGATATCGTCATCGCGGGCGAAGGCTCGGGTCCTGCTCCGGAATCCTCCAGCAGCATCGTGGCGGAATCCTCCAGCAGCATCGTGGCGGAATCCTCCAGCAGCGCTACGAATCCGGCATCTTCCTCGTCCGTAACAAATCCGTGGGGACCGTGGAACCCGCAGTCTTCTTCGGGCACGGACGCAATCGAGGATATCGCATTCACGAACAGCCACTTCTCGGTGTACAGATCCTCTGACAACTACATCGTGGTCGGCGGCGCACAGGGCATGCCGATTACGGTATACAACCACATGGGACAGGTCGTCCGCGTTACCCGCGGGCTCGGCTTTGAACAGAAGGTCTATTCTGGAGCGAAGGGTGCATACATCGTGCGCGTAGGCAACAGGACCTTCAAGGTGAATCTCTAAACTTCATAGGAAATCTCACAAATCCATAAAAGGAAGCACCCTGCAAGGGGTGCTTCCTTTTATTTGCGAGGAGTCTGCCGAAGGTCACACCGATGCTGGGCACAGCCCAGCGAGCGTGTCTGGATACGCTTGCGCCTTCGGCGCTGCGGTATGACGCGGGTTTGGCGTTAGTGGATACGCTTGTCGCTACGCGACTGCGGTGTGACGAAGGTTCGCGAACCGAAGCCGTACAATAGTACGGCGAGATAGTTCACATGACGCCGTATGGCGAAGCTTATAAAGCTATATCAATAATTCGCCTAGAAGCGAGCCAGACAAAGAACGCGAACCGAAGCTGTATAAGAATACAGCGAGTGCGAGCGAGATGCAGTATGGCGAAGCTTATAGACGAATTAGACTAGGTAGAGAACTTCTTGTTGGTATGCGCCTCGACCACGTTCACCACGTAGTCGCCGAGCTTTTCGCAGTCGTTCACCACATCCATGTAGTGCACGCCCATCTGGTAGCTGTACTTTTGCGATTCGATATCGGCAATGTTTTTCTCCTTGAGGAGCTTGCGGTAATCGTTGATTTCGTTTTCCAGGTTCAGCGTGCGGTTCGCATCGGCCGATGCCAGATCGCTAATGACATCGATCATGTTCGTAAGCGCATTGTCGCACAGCTGCATGATGTGCTTGATATGGCCGTACTGCTCTTCGGTAAAGTCGTCGGTGCTCCTAAACTTGCGGTTGATGGCGCGGGCCATATTGTAGCAAGCGTCGCCGATACTTTCGATTTCAGAAATTTCGCGGAGCATCGACTGGATGTTCGTCTTACTTTCGGGGCTCAAGCGACCTTCGGAAACCTGGTTCAGGTACTTGGCAATCTCGATTTCCATATTGTCGCTGATGCCTTCGTACTTCTCGATGCGGGCAAACAGCTTGACGAAGTCATTTTCGTCCTTCATCTCGAGCAGTTCGGGCACCATGCGGAACATCTTCTGCGTGCGGGTTGCAAACAAGTTAATTTCCTTGCGGGCTTCGAAGAGCGAAAGTTCTGCGGTACTCATGAGGCCCGCACTGATAAACTTGACCTTGAAATCCTCGCCGTCTTCCTTTTCGCGGATAATCTTGCAGATGATTTTTTCCATCGGCTTGATGAACCAGATGAGGATAAGCACGTTGCAGAGGTTGAATGCCGTATGGAATGCCGAAAGCGCGTAAGTGACACGGACGCTTGCCTGGGCAACTTCTTCTTCGGTATGCGGCACGAACGTCGGGTCAAACCCTACGATGCTGCAAACCATGTTCACGAACGGGCGGAACACAATCAACACCCACACCACGCCGAACACGTTGAAGAGCATGTGCGCCAAGGCCGCGCGCCTCGCCTGCGTACTTGCCGAAAGTGCCGCGAGGTTCGATGTCACCGTGGTACCGATGTTTTCGCCCATCACGAGCGCAATGCCCTGGTAAATCGGGAGCACGCCGCTACTGCAGAGCAAGAGCGTAATCGCCATGATGGCCGCAGACGACTGCACGCACATGGTAAGGATGCTACCCAGCAACAGGAAGAGGAGCGTGCTGAAGATGCCCCAACCGCCGGTCGTCGTAAAGAAGTTGATGACGGCCTGGTTGTGGGCCAAGTCCATCGCCACCGCATTTTCGCGCAGCGTAGTAAGGCCGAGGAACATGAACGCGAAACCGAACACGAATTCGCCGATACTCTTGGTCGAGTTCTTCTTGGTGTATGAAAGGATGATGCCGAGGGCGAAGAAGGGCCACACCACCGAGCTCATGTTGAACTGGAACCCGAATATGGACATGAGCCACGCCGTGGCCGTGGTACCGATGTTCGCGCCCATAATAACAGGAATGGCCTGACTCAATGTGAGCAGGCCAGCATTAACGAAGCTTACGGTAAGAACGGTCGTAGCGGTAGAAGACTGCACCGAGGCCGTAACGAACGTGCCTGTGAGGAGGCCTCCGATACGGTGCTTGGTCATGGTGCCAAGAACTGCGCGGAGGTGCCCGCCGGTGAGTTTCTGCAAGCCTTCGCTCATCGTCTTCATGCCGAACATGAGCAGCGCAAGGCAACCAATCATTTTGAGAATCATAAGTGTCATAGGACATTCCTACGGAACACCACTACCGGATCATCGTCGCTGCCTTTCAGCTAGTTCGGGCTCATGGCGGTAAATTGTTTATTTTAGAGCTGGCGTAAATATAGAAAAAATATGACCGATTCCAAATAGTAAAAATTTCCCAGTCGCATTGGACCGGGGGATGATAACCATGAAAGCTACCGAAATAACTACAGACTTCTTACCATCGCGATAGCCTGGCTCGCAATGCCCTCGCCCCTGCCCGTAAACCCGAGCTTTTCGGTCGTGGTGCCCTTGATGCCGACCTGTTTTACGTCGATTCCGAGCACGCGGGCGATGTTTGCCTTCATGGCGTCCTTGTGCGGGTTCACCTTCGGGCGTTCGCACATCACGATGCTGTCGATGTTGATAATCTCGTAGCCGGCCTTCTTGACTTCCTCGCCCACCTTGCGCAACAGTTCCAGGCTGTCGGCGCCCTTGAACGCGGGGTCCGTATCCGGGAAGTACGTGCCGATATCGCCGAGACCTGCGGCCCCGAGCAGGGCATCGCTTATCGCATGCAGCAACACGTCGGCATCGCTATGGCCCAAGAGGCCCTTCTCGTACGGGATATCCACCCCGCCGATAATGCACTTGCGGCCTTCCACCAATTTGTGAACGTCAAAACCAATTCCAGAGCGATAAATCTTGTCCATAATTATACCTACATTGTCATCCCCGGCTCCGACCGGGGATCTCCTTTCCTATAAAATAAAAAAATTCAGCCTATCCCAAAGTAAAGTTTCTCCATCGTTTCGGCAACTTCGGGGAAATCGTATTCGTCGACGAAGAAAATTCCCTCGTTCATGCGGAAAATAAGGACTCGACGGCCAGCCCACCTGATTCTCCTTTTCTGCATATCCGCCTTGTCGAACGGGAGGGTAACCCTATCATAGCAGCCGTACAGCACGAATTCATCCTTGTGGCATTCTATTTTTCGCACGACATTTGCAGAATAAAAGGCATCCCAGAAAATCATTACGGCACCAACAAAGAAGGATACAGACAAGGTAACGCCACGCGAATCAAACGCATCCCAGATGATGAATCCAAAAGAAATAGAAATCAGTATGCAGATTATTGCAACGATGTGCCGGAAAATAATCTTTAATTTCCCGGCATGTTTCCTCTTGCTGTTATACGTAAAGTATACTTCCTTTTCCTCGGCATTTTCAATTTGAGAACCGGAAGGTTCCGCCCCCTCATCAGGCTTCTCTTTTTCTACAGGCTTCGCAGCCCCGCACCACGGGCACTGCGGCTCGTAGTAGTTATACCTTTCTCCACATTCCGGACAAATCATCTACTGCTCCCTAGCCCGCTAGTCCTTCACGCAGCGCACGGAATACGAGCGTCCCTTCATGGTACTTCGGATAATTTCTGGCGAGTCGTAATTGTAATAGAAATTAATGCCATAAAAGATTGCCACACTAGAGCCGCTTCCCGAAGCGTCCGATGTCACAAAATACGCATTTTCTTTTGTAGTCCACGTCACCGGAGCTGCCGAGAAGCCAAACATATCATCGAAGTTCGGCCTAGTCAGCCAATCGGTTTCTGCCTTAAGTCCAACGCCAAACGCCCCGTCATTCTTGTATGTCGCATAGCGCGCAAGTTCGTGCCACTCTTCAAGAGACGGGATATGCCAACCCGCAGGGCAAATCCCCTGCACCGGGGCACACGTTTGCGAAACAACTTCGTCCTTGGTTCCGTGCACTAGGTTCATTGCCGCATACCAGTAATACAGACGCCCCGTAGCCTCGCAGGAATCAACGTCGTCCGAGCACCCCGTAAGGCCAATCATGTTCGGGGCTGCGAGCGTGTCGTAGTAGTTCATGTTTTCTGCCATCCACACCTGCTTGCCGATAGTCGTCACGCGGTAGCGGCGGCCGTCACGCGGGTCGGTAATATAGCCACCTTGCTCTTTGACCGGAGTTCCCCTTGCCGCTAGTTGTTCATCAGAACATTTTTCCCATTGCACATAGCGCGTCGGGTCATTACGTTTATCCTCAATCTTGCCAAAGAAATTATAGTGCGGATACGAAACTCTTTGGTAGGCAAGGACAGAATCCGCATTGTAGTCACAAATAACATCGACATCCTTGCCCATTATTTTCTCGTACCCAACTTTTCCCAAATCCTCAATGTCATCGCAGCCATCCGTCACTTTTTTTGCGAATTCTTCAATAAGCATTTCTATAAGCGAATCTTTCTGTATGCGGGTAAGTACGTACACACCACCGTTCTCCTTGCAGTAGAAATAATAGCCATAGGCATCCTGTCGATACTCCAGCGTATCGGGATTTGCGCTACAAGCCTCCAGGTTCGATTCACCGGCAAGGCTAGCGTAGTAATCCGCCTGTCTTTCATTTATCTCCACAAATACATACTTTCCGTCATGCTTTTCGCAATGGAAATAATCGCCATACAAGGAATCACGCACAAAAGAAAGCGTATCCGTATTCGCATCGCATGTATACCTCGCATTCACATCAGCAAGCCCTTCCAAGTCCCGGCGCTTCCCGTAACCCAGCGCTTCGTACTGGTACTTCCCGTCAATAAATGCACAGTGGAAATACGTATTCCAGTCCTTATGGCGCGTCTTCTCGAAATAAGGATGTACAAAAAGTTCGAACGTGTCGGACTCCGCGGTACACTCCGGCAAAGTCTTTAAATACTGCTCGTTCAAATATTTTTCGGCATGGTCGTAATCCGAGTCGTAGAACTTGAGAATAGTGTTCCTGATTTCGCAATGGTAGTAACGGTTTGTGGTCGTATCGACGATGTACTTTACCGTGTCCGCCAACGATTTACAGGGCGGCATCGAAGCGATAAACGCAAGCGAATCCGCAACGCGCTTTGTCGTCTTTTCAAACGTATAGATGCCGTTCCACTTTTTTCTTTTGTCGGTACAGATGTAATATATGGAATCGTACATGACAACGCGAAGCGAATCCGTCGCCTTATCGCAAGGGCGCTGTTCCGAAAGGAACCGGAGAGTATCGTTCACGGGCGTCCAGGAATCAAACGTACATACGAACTCGGACGAATCCGGCAACATCTTCCGTTTCCAGATATCACCGCTAGTGCAATTTCCCAACATAAAACTCAGCGTATCCGTTCCGTCATTCCTCCAGCCTCTATTATAGGCGACACATACATAGATGGTATCGCCGAATTTTTTTCTCAGTCTGGTGGAGCCCCTCGGGGCCTCATTCTCAATCAAGGCGTTGCTACATACTCCTAGTTCATTATCAAGGACCTCCCCCCATGTAGCCTTGACCCACGTGCTCAGGACTCTAGTCGAATCGTACTGTGTCTTGTGCTTGCAGACATAGAACACCGAGTCCCCATCCGAAACGAAATTCTCCGTACTGATTGCGGTGCAAGGCCCATACAGAAGTTCTTCGGGAGCAAAAGGCCGGTGGAAAAAATCCCCATTCCCGCGCTTGTCGCAAAGAAGGGAATCTCCATCCAGTTTCGATTTGCCGTTCTTTACATACGAGACTTTTTCGCCCGCCGTCACGCACGATTCCAGGCCATAGGCGTTTTCTACAAAGCGCTCTATAAGCCTCCAACTGAATTTATATCCCGACCACTCTGGATTCAGGTCGTACATGCGCATACGCATGTTTTGCCAGTTTTTCACGACATAATCCGCAAACTCGACAAGGGCAAGCGAATCCTCGTAGACTCCATCCGCCAAATCCAGCCGGAAATCCTCGATGTTTTCTACAAAAGAGGAATCCGTATAATTCCGCATGAACAGCGCAAGCAACGAACCGGTTTCGTCGTAGGCCCTTCCGACAGATTCCGCGGGCAGGGATTCCTGCTTGAACCCGAAATTTTCGATAAATCGCCGCATGGCGAGTTTCTTCGCGACACTGAACGGATAACCCTCGCCCACAAGCGCCTCGACAAGCGGGACTTCCAGGTGGGTCATCAGGTTCACGTTCGGTTCGGCGATATTCGAAATGTCGCTAACCGCCTCCAGCGTAAGCGGAACTGCTGTCGAATCCAGGAATTTCCACTTTCCCTTCACGCGGACCTTCACATAGGGAAACCTATAATCGCGCGTGGGCATCTTGAAAGAGATTTCCCTTCCTGTATTGAGGGTTCCCGTAGCGGAATCGTAGGGCGCAAGCGAACTGTCCAGCTGGATAATCCGAATTTTCTCGGGAACGAAGGCGCCGGTATTAGCACTAGAGGGGAACGTTATTTTCCCTTGTAAAAGGCGTGTCTTCAGCGGATATTCCCCCGAAAGGTCATGCTCCGAGATTGTCGTGTAATCCGTTTCCGCATTCTCGTAGTACGTATCTTCGTAATAGCAGCCGCCGGCAACGAGTGCAAAAAGCAAAAGCATACCGGCAACTATATGCACCGAGCCTTTCGCCAAACGGGAGGGGCGACCCGAAATCATCCACAGAAACCGTAACATATCGCATCCCTCTCGAGACAAGTTTCCGAGCCCCTCTGCACATCCATGTCAAGTTTTATTTCGTCGTCATCCACAACTACATGAAAAAAATATTCCTTCGTCACGTCGCAATCGTATCCGTGTTCCCGCACATAGAATTTTTCCTTGGGTTCGGATATTTCGAATTTATCCTTCTTTATCAGCCTGGTATAGGAATAGTCTTCGTTGTGAACGACAACCTGTTCGGCGTTCTTGCATCCATAATCGGTACAGCCGTAAATATCCACGAAAAGAGATTGTCCAATTCCGCGTGCATACCAGTCGTATTGATCGCTTGTGTTCTTGTACTGCAGGCCAAGCTTTATAGACAGCGCCTCGGCCGAATTCTCAAAACTAGCGGTCACGGAGATAATCTGGATTGTAGAATCCTTGGCCGGGAGTTTCTTTATCTTTTTAGACGAAGGCTTGTATCCATTAAAATTGAAGGCCGAGATGCTATCGGATTCGGCAAAGGCGATAATGGCAGAATCGGCACCAGGCCAATAGGCCGAATCGAAAGTCACCCTGTCCAATTTATCCGTAGTGCTGTAGTAATCATACGCAGACCCACACCCTTCAAGAACAAGGGCAAAAAGCACCAGGCACAAACAGGGTATTATCTCCATTCTTTTCATCGCCTATAATATAAATTCGTCACGAGTGTTTTCAAAACTCTCGGGTAGTTTTTCCGACGAAATAGCACAGCAGGGAGACAAAAAGCCCCATTCTGAACCTCTTTTTTAGTATATCCGTCTTGCCATACGGAAGGACTGCCGAGTCATTGAGCCTATACAACACAAAATCGTCCTTGCGACATTTTATTTCCCGTCACGTTTCTTGCGGGCCTTGTACGTAAAGAATACTTCCTTCTCCGGGGCATTTTCTATTTGAGAACCGGAAGGTTCTGCCCCCTCGTCAGGCTTCTCTTTTTCTACCGGCTTTGCAGCCCCGCACCACGGGCACTGCGGCTCGTAGTAGTTATACCTTTCTCCACATTCCGGACAAATCATCTACTGCTCCCTAGCCCGCTAGTCCTTCACGCAGCGCACGGAATACGAGCGGCTCACCTCATCCGTGAATATTGTCGGATTGTCGCCACCATAGGTAAACCGGATTCCAAGAGGTTGCCGGTTGGTAAGATTCGTAATAACATCTGCGGCAGCAAAATAGGCCCTTTCGTCGGTAGTCCACGTCACGGGCGATGCAGAAAATCCGAACAAATCCCCAGACCAGTTAATGCGATAGCTCCAGCCATCCTTGCCCTTCAAGCCGCCACCGTAACCCGCACCGTCATTGTAGTACGAAACATACTGGAACAGTTGCGACCATTCTTCTACCGTGGGGATATGCCACCCGGCGGGGCATATTCCCTGCACCGGCAGGCAAAGGTTCTCTTTCACAATTTCCTGGTCAAAATAGTTCGGGACACCAACCGCGGCATACCAGTAGTAAAGCCTTCCCGTCGCTTCGCACTGTTCCGCATCGCTTGCGCACCCTTGCGGGTCTGTCATGTTCGGGTTCGCCACCGGGTCGTAGTAATTCAGGTTTTCCGCCATCCACGTCTGCTTGCCGATAGTCACCACGCGGTAACTGCGGCTGTCACGCGGGTCCGTAATGTAGCCATCATGCGCTTCTATCGGAGCACCACGCGCCGCAAGCACATCCTCGCTGCAAGCATCAATCTTCACGCCTTTCTCGCCGACGTTCTTCCTTGCAGTATACTGGCCGTAATACGCTTCGTCCACCCGCATCATCACAAAGTTCGCATTCGTATCGTAGTCACATACAAAGTAATACTTATTCGACATGAAATTATTCTTGTCGCTCCTCCATCTTGCGACAGTAGCATCGCAGGGTTCAAGTTTCGCCATATACTGGTCGGCAAGCATGTCAGCCAAGGCCTTTTCCTCAATTGGTTCCAAGTGGTATTCGCCACCAGTCTCGACGCAGTAATACAAATACCCGTAAGCATCCCTCGTGTAGTGTATTTCTTCGCCTGCATCATTACAGAAACTGGACTCCCTCGCCTCCCTCATGCTCTCGTAGCGTTTCAGGTCCCAATAGTCCACCTGTCCATAACCGTACTTGCCGTCGACATTCGAGCAATGGTAGAACACATTTACCGTAGATTCATACCTTGTGACGTTATACGGGCAATCGATAATTTCGAGCGTATCAGACTCGGCGTTACAGGCAGGGAGCGTTTTCACAAACTCGCCGCACATGGCCTGCCTGCCTGCCTTTTCGTCGACCTCGTAGTACTGGTACTTATCATCTCTGGTTTCGCAATGGTAAAAGTGGTTGCCAGTCGAGTCGTACACGTACTGGTACGCATTCACCGGATTGCACGGTTCCTGCATTGCGATAAACGCAAGCGAATCGGCGACACCACTCGAAACCCCCTTGAAGGAATATATTGCAGGCATATCGCCAATCTTCACATCGTCACACCTGTAATAGAACAGGTCGCTATAAGAGAACGAACGCAGGGCATCCGTTTCCCTATTGCACTTGCGCTGCTCCGCAAGGAACTTATTGATATCGTTCGCAGGGCTCCACCGCATGCTCAGGGAATCGTGCGTACAGACATATTCCGAAGAATCCGGCATGCGCCCGAGCGTCCAGACGCTACCCGTATCGCATTCGCCCAGGTAGAAACCGACAGTATCCTGGCTCTCGTAATTCCAGGAATACGTGTCGTCCGAAACCACGTGTTCGCAGACGAATATCGAGTCGTGGAACAAGGACTTTTGGCCCAAGTTTTCGGAATGGCATGCGCCAAAGTGATAATTCCGGATAAACTCGTCGTCCGCTACTTCCCACCCGTTCTTGAATTCCATGCGGCGACCATCCGCAGACAACCCGAACGAGGCATAATTGCCGGTGCACTTGTAAGAAAGTCTCTCGCTTACCTTTTCCAGCCGAGGAGTGCTACCGACAATGCAGGGGCCAAACTGTTTCTCCAAATCGGTCAGGAACCTCCTGAAATACACGAGCGAGTCATTCTTGTTAAGGACTGCATCGCATACCAGCGAATCCTTGTAATAAGAGGATCTGGAGTTTGCAACCGAATCGACCTTACCCAGGCGGTCCTTGCAGTCCGGGAGCCCGAAGGCTTCTTCAACCATGCGTTCAAAGAACTTCCACTTGTTAACGCCAGCGGTTGAATCCAGCTTATCCAGCAGGGAATCTACACTCAGCCATCTATTGACAATGAACTCGGCAAACTCGATGTTTTTATCAGTATCGTCGATACTCCCATCCGAGAGGTCTTCTTTCAGGTAGGACTTGTTTTGGGCAAAGCTACTTTCCGACAGGCCTCGCAACAAGTATGCGTACAGCCCGGCAACTTCCTCGAACGGGCGCGCATACAATTCTGCAGGGAGCGTATCCTGCTCCGTAAAGTGAAACGCCTTCGCCACATCCTGCATGGCCTTCTTTTTCGCCTCGCTGAACGAGTAGCCCTCTGACACGAATTCCCAAATCATCGGGACTTCGATATCCGTCATCAGGTCAATCCTCGGATTTTCTACTTCCGAAATATCCGTTATCACGGAGAAATAAATTCTGTTCGCCGTGGTGGGCCACATGATGCGTGTAGCATAGGACAGCGAGACTGCTACGTAGGGAGACTTGTAATCGTGAGCAGGGAATTCGAACTCGCTCCGGCTGGCATCGACAGGGGAACCTTCCACCGAGTCAATTACATAGAGCGAGGAATCAAGCACATAGGCTACGGCTCGTGAATCCGGGATAAACCATGCATTGGGAGCCATGTTCCGCACGCGGAACGACTTGCCTACCAGGGCGTAGTCTTCAGGAGTCGCTTCGTCCTCGATTATCGAGTCTACGCCCGCGCGGTTATAGTCCGAACCGCCGTCACAGCCCATAAGGCATAACGCGCCTAGAACGAGCGGCAGGCTGGCGGCATATGCGAACTTGAACAAATTCATCGTTATAAATATAGATTCTAATGTTTGAAAAAGCGCACGGGTCGCCCGTATTCCCGACAAAACGTAAAGTTATGCGACAAGGGAGGGTTTCCAACCCTCCCTAAGACCCTCCCGGAAACAAAAAAAGATCCCCGCCTACGCGGGGATGACAAGACTCACGCAAAGGCGAGCCTAAAGGTCTTTTTTACAGGTTTCGCTAGCCGAGCAGCGCCTTGCCGGGGAACATGCTCATGGCGATGAGGGCAATCGCAGAAATTGCCACCGCAAACTTGAGCATGTAGGTGAACGCGGCCTGGGACTTGCAACAGCAGCACTTGCACTCGCCTTCCGCCTTCACGGGCATAAACAGCACGTAGGCAATGCGCAGGTAGTACACCGCCGCCACCAGCGAAAGCACGAAGGCGAATATCGCAATGGCGCCATGGCCCGCGGCGAACACGTCGGTAAAGAGCGCGAACTTCGCGAGGAAGCCTGCAACAGGCGGGAGACCGGCGAGGCTAGCGAGGCAAACCGTAGCGCCGAGCGCCACGAACGGATGCTTGCGGCCTGCACCCTGCAGGTCTTCGAGATTTTCCTTGCGGTCACCCTTGCCCGAAAGGTAGGCAACCCCCGTAAGGGCACCCGCACTCGCAACGGCGTAGGTCACCAAGAAGTAGAACATTGCACCGAGCTGCACCGTACCGTTCTTCAGGTAGCTCGGAACCAGGAGGCCGAGTACAATGAAGCCCGCGTTCATCACGGCAGAGAACGCGAGGATACGGCGAATGGACTTCTGGGCAAGGCCGCTAAACGCACCGACAAGAATCGAGAGCACGGCGACAATCACCACCAGGTAGAAAACCGGCTTGGACTGCCCTGCGGCAGTAACCTGTTCGGAGAGGTTCCAGGCACCGGCGACACCGGCGCGGGTAACGAGCATGCCGAGCCACACGGAACCGAGAGCGGCGAGCGCCCCCACCTTCACGACGGCAGCCATGAAGCCCGTGACCGCGACAGAAGCACCCGTATAGACGTCAGCCACCCAGTAGTGCACCGGAGCGGCGCCCGCCTTGAACAGGAGCCCGAAAATAGTGAGCAGAATGCCAATCGCATAGATGGGTTCACGGCCCTGCAGAATCAGCGCACTGAAGTGAGTCGTGCCGGTCGCACCGTAAACGAGCGCCACACCGTAGAGGAATATGGCACTGAAGATGGAGCCCGAAACGAAGTACTTGAACACGCCTTCACCCGCGTTAGTATCCTTGCGGCGGATACCCACCAGGGCGTACACCGGGAAGCTCGTGAGTTCCATGGCGATAAACAGGGCGACAAAATCAATCGCCTGAGTCATGAGGAGTGCGCCGGTCGAAGCGAGCAGCATGAGCCCGTAGGCCTCGCCACCCTTGTGGCCTTCGTGACCGAGGGTCCACTGCAGGCCCGAAACGCCGAGCAGCGTGCAAAGCAGCACGGCAAGCCCGAGCAGGCGACGGACCGGGTCCATGGCGAACAGGTCGTGGCACGTATCGGTTGTCACGAGCGCGAAAGACGCCATGCCCAGAGCCACGAATACGGCAGCAAACCAGGGGATAATCTTGTGCTTGTTGTCGTCCTTAAGGAACGGTTCCATCACCAGGGTAGCGAGGGCACCGAGAGCGACAACGATTACCGGGAAAAAGTTGACGATACTAGTCATTGGAAGCCTCCTTCTCGTTCACCGGAGCGGCATCTGTCGCGGGGTGAGCGTCCATTTCGGCATCATTGAGTTCGTAGTCCTTGTCTTCGACGCCGCGGACCTGAGTTTCTTCTTCGCGAGCCTGCTTTTCTTGGGCAAGCACCGTGGAGCGCGCAATGTTCGCCTCGGTCTCAATAACCTGGCGGATAAGTTCCTTGCGTTCTTCTTCGGAGAAGCCCGCCTTCACCAGCGAGGAATCGAGCTTGCCGATATCGCTGGAAGTAACGATGTGGGATTCGAGCGGTTCGACCTCGCCTTCCTCCTCTTCTTCGACTTCTTCCTCAACGACCAGCTCTTCGGCAACAGGCGCGCCCTCGGTCTGTTCGACTGCAGATGCGTCATTGATAAGCAGGGATTCCGTCACGAATGACGGGTGGAAACCGAACACGAGGAGAAGCAGGAGCATCGCACCGTAGGCAACACCCTCGATGCCCGAGACCTTCACGCCTTCCTTGCATTCGCGCTTCGCCTCGCCGAAGATGACCTTCTGGATAAAGCGGAGCACGTAGGCCGCAGAGAGAATCATGGAGAATCCCATGATGCCCGCGCAAACCGGGCTCAGGTCCCACAGGGAAAGCAGCACGGTGAATTCACCGATAAAGCCCGCCGTTCCGGGAACCGCAAGAGCCATCACGCCGGCAGCACCGAACAGGAAACTGAACGCAGGCGCCTTGTGGGCAAGCCCGCCCATTTCGTTGATGTCGCGCGTGCCCGTCATGCGCTCGGCAATTCCAATCAGGTAGTACTGCACGCCGGCCGAAATACCGTGGGCCACCAGCAACACGAGAACTGCCGGGAGCATCGCCTCGGAGAGGCTGAACACGCCCGCGACCGCAATGCCCAAGTGGCTCATGGAACTGAACGCAAGCAGTTTCTTGCCGTCGCGCGCACGGAGCGCCATCAGGGCGCCGTAGATTGCGGAAGCAAGCCCGAGCCACACCATCGTAGAAATCTCGGTCATGTTGAAGGGGAACACCGGAAGCACCCAGGCAATGAACCCGAACACGCCAGCCTTACTCATGGCACCCGTAAGGATAGCCGAGAGCGGAGCCGGAGCCTCGGAATAGGTAATCGCCTGCCAACCGTGGAACGGGAAAATCGGGGTCTTCACGATAAACGCAATCAGGAAGCACAAGAGCAGCACGAGCTGCGTGTTTTCCGGCAGGCTCTGCACTGCGAGCGCCACGGAGAGGAGCAGCGAGTTGTCCGCAATCGTGAGCAGGTACCAGAGCGCCACCATCATCGGGGCAGAACCGACCAGCGTGTAGATTGCAAACGTCATGGCCGCTTCCTTGCGCTTCTCGCCGCCGAAGCCCGCTATCAGGACGGCAGCCGGAATAACCATCGCTTCGAAGAAGAAGAAGAACAGCACTGCGTCGGCGGCAAGGAACGTACCGTTCATCGCACCCATCAAGGAGAAAATCCCGATGGCGAAGTTGCGGTAGTTGTTCCCGAAAAGCCCGCGTGCAGAGATGAGGGCCACGAGCGAAAGCCCGCAAGAGAGGAACACCATCCAGGCGCCCAGACCGTGGCTGTAGAGGTAGTAGTACGTGGGGCCCTTGCAGCCGGGAATCCAGAACCATTCCACCGGAGTGGTGGCGATGTTCCCGCCCGAGACAAGAGCGACGGAAAGCCCGAGGAACACGACGGCGAAGAGAATCGCCATGCGGGTCGCCGACCTGAAGTCTTCCTTGGAGTTGAGGACCATCAGGATGGCGGCAACAAACGGGGCAAAGACAAGGAGATGTAAAAGCATTAGACCAAACCTCCAGTCAAGAGAACAACAAGCACAAGGAGCGCCACGCCGAACAGGCTAAGCGTAAGTTGCAGGCGCACCTTGCGAACCTGGAACACGGTCGCGCCGTCGCCCACGATGGAGACGATGGCCGAGAGCGTCCACTGGAACGCCTGCAGCACCTTGTCGACAACTACGTCGCAAATCCAGGCGACAATAAGCACAACCTTGATAAAGAACAGGTGGACGTAGTCCCAAAGGAACGTCCAGCCCTTGGCATAGCCCTCGGGAGCGGTAGAAGAGCCCTTCGCAGAAGCCTTGATATCGGCCTTGCCCCAGCCCTTCCAGGCAACGAACATGCCGAAGAGAGCAGCAAGCGTACCGAGCGCGGCAAAGAGCATCGGGTTCACGTGCGTCGTGACGCGCGGGATAAATTCCTCGAGCATCATGTCGGGGCTAAACATGCGTGCGGGGTCGAACGCCTGAGCGGCACCGAGCACCGGAGCGAGCGAATCGGCAAAGAAAGTGATGCCGATGGATTCCGCCCACAGGTAACCCGCGAAGATGGAACCGAACGTGAGCACGACCATCGGGATGAGCATCACGGCGGGAGCCTCGTGGATGTGCGATTCGGTTTCCTTGTCGCCGCGGTATTCGCCAAAGAACGTCATGATGATGAGGCGACCCATGTACACCGCAGTGATAACCGCAGTGAAGAGGCCCGTCACGTAGAAAATCTTGTTCATGGGAACGGCGCCATCGGCAAGCCAGGTTCCCGTGAATACCCAGTTGCAGTTCGTGAAGATGCGTTCAAGAATCAAATCCTTGGACCAGAAGCCTGCAAAACCGGGGAACCCGACAATCGCGAGGAACGCGAAAATCATCACGCAGGCAGTGACCGGAGTCTTCTTGATCATGCCACCCATGCGGCGCATGTCCTGCTCGCCTGCAAGCGCGTGGATAACCGCACCCGCACCGAGGAAGAGCGACGCCTTGAAGAATGCATGAGTGAACACGTGGAAGATGGAAGCATCGAACGCAGATACGCCCGCGGCCATGAACATGTAACCGAGCTGGCTAATCGTCGAGTAGGCAAGCACCTTCTTGATATCGTTCTGGAAGAGGCCCGCGAATGCAGCCCAGAAGGCGGTCAACGCACCCACGACGAGAATGAGGTTCAGCACGTCGGGGCAGAGCACGAACATGTTGGAGAGGCGCGCCACCAGGTAGACACCGCTCGTGACCATGGTCGCGGCATGGATGAGGGCCGAAACCGGAGTCGGACCCGCCATGGCATCGGGCAGCCACGTAAGGAGCGGAATCTGCGCGGACTTACCCGTGCAACCCACGAAGAACATGACAGAAGCGAGTGTGAGCATCGGGAGCACGAGTTCCACGTGCCCGCCAGCAATGACCATCTGGATAAACTGGTTGAGCAGGTCGTAGTTGAGGGCGCCAGCACCGCCAACCGTAACGAGGCAGAGCATACCGAGCAAGAACCCGATATCGCCCACGCGGTTCACGATGAATGCCTTGTTGGCGGCCTTGCAGTTCTTGATATCCTTGTTCCAGAAGCCGATGAGCAGGTAGGAGCAGAGCCCCACGCCTTCCCAGCCGAGGAACGTGAGAAGCAGGCTATCGGAAAGCACGAGCACAATCATGCTGAACAGGAACAGGTTGATGTAGGCGAAGAAGCGGGCAAAGCCGCGGTCGCCGTGCATGTAACCGATGGAGTACAGCGCGATGAGCGTGCCGATACCCGTCACGAACAGGAGCATGATGCGGGAGAGAGCATCGAACAGGAATCCGATATCCACCTTGAGGAGCGGAATATCAATCCAGTTGCAGAGCGTCTCGCGGATGCCGGAGACAGGCATATTCGTAGCGAGGGCAGCGACACTCACGAACGACATCGCCGGGAGCAGCACGGCAATCGCACCCACGATACCTTCGGGGGCGCCCTTCTTGTTAGACGAAGAAGCGACGGCGATGCTCCCGAGGATGATGGTTCCGAGCAGCGGGAAAAGCGGAATGAGCCATAAAGGAATATTCGTCATCTTAGCCCCTCATATCGGAATAGGTGTCGGCATCGATACTTTCGCGGTTGCGGAAGATAAAGATGACCATTGCAAAGCCCACGCACGCCTCGGCGGCGGCAATGGCGATGGAGAACAGCGGAATGATCTGGCCCGCGACACTCATGGTATCGGGGAGCGTCTTCGCGAAGCCCACGAAGGAGAGGTTCACCGCGTTCAGGGCAAGTTCAATGCCCATGAGCACAAAGAACAGGTTCCGCCTGGAAATAGCCACCATGATACCGATGGCAAAGAGCGCCAGGGCAAGCAGCTGGATGAAAATGGGTTGGAGTTCCATCAGTGTTTATCCTCCATATTTTCAGATTCAACGGATCCGAGACGCTTCTTCGCGAGAAGCACCGCAGCCACCATCGAAGAAAGCAGCAGCAGGCCAAGTGCCTCGAAGAGCACGAAGTAGCCGGGGCCAGTCTGAGCCACGTCGAAGAGAGTCTTGGACGTGAGGGCGACAGAGCCGCGGAGCGTCGTCGTATCGAACGCGAGCGGGCTACGCACCAGCGCAAAGCCCACGAGGCCAGCGAGCACGATAACCGCCGGGATAATGAAGAGCGACACCTTGTCGAACATCGGAGTCTTGGAATCGCGGGCACCGTTCAGCACCATGATGACGAACGTAACGAGCATCATGATTGCACCGGCGTAGACCATGACCTGCACGACACCCAGGAACGGGCTACCGATGAGGCCGTAGATTCCGGCGAGCGAGACCATCGAAACGATGAGCGAAAGGCCGCCGTAGAGAGGATGACGGCTCAGGAGCACGCACGCAGCGGCACCGAGCGTAATCACCGCGAGAATGATGAAATAAATCAGGGCTAACATTACTTAACCTCCATTCCCCAGACCTTTCTGGCCTCGGCATTCTTGGTACCGCCCGGAGCCACCTGGCTCTGTTCGTCGTCCGGGTAATCCTTCGGATCCCAGTTGGTGAGGTCCTCGAGGTGGGCGACAAACTCCTCGCGGGAGCGGTGTTCAAAGGAAATCTTCTTCGTGTCCATGCGCAGTGCATCCACCGGGCAGGCTTCCACACAGAGGCCGCAGAACACGCAGGTCAAGTGATCGATGTCGAAGCGCTTGACCTTCTTCTCAATGCGCGGGTCATCACTGGCTGTTGCCTCGATAAAGATGCAGTGGGCCGGGCAGGCAGCCGCACACATGCCGCAGGCGACACAGCGCGGAGTGCCATCGGGGCGCAACATCAGGCGGTGCTTGGCACGGTAGGTATTGCGGACTTCCGGCTGGCCTTCCGGGTAAGAAATCGTCGGGAGTTCTTCGTAGCGGAACAGACCGCGGGCAGCGTGCTTGAGCGTCGTGAACAAGCCACGCAGGGCCTCGAAAATGTAGAGGCGTTCGCCCAAGGTCATGGGTTTCTGTCTAATAACGCGCATTAGTTACCTCCTACAAGCTTCGCGATGACCGCAGTCACCACAAGGTTGATGAGGGCGATATTCAGAATAATCTTCCAGCCGAGGCTCATCACGTGGTCATAGCGGAAGCGCGGGAGTGTCCAGCGCACCCAGATCCACACCCAGCAGAAGAACACGCTCTTGACCACGAGCACCAGCAGGTGGATGAGCGCGGTTCCGAGGGCAGTCGAGAGGCTGCCGACGGCGACGCCGCCGATGACCATGGACTGCGGATTGTAGAAGAACCAGGCGAAGAAGGCGAGAATCACGAGCACCACGACTGCGGTCCATGCCACAATGTTGTAGAGCTTGTATTCGCGCAGGATTTCAAAACGGTTCGTGAGGTTTGTCGCAGCGAGCTTCTTAGAATAGCGGTGAATCATGTGCAAGAAGGCGAGCGCGAGGAACGCGAGCACGCCGCAAAGCACCGCAAGGGAGCCGCCCATGTGTGCCTGCATCGTCTCGGTCGTAATGAACGGCACCGAGTAGCCACCCAGGAAGAGTGTTGCAATGAGGAAACTGTTGATGCAGATATGCGAGTATTCACCCATGTAGAACAGGCCGAACTGCATGGCGCCGTATTCGGTATGGTAACCGGCGACCAGTTCGGGCTCGCCTTCGGCGACGTCGAACGGGGCGCGGCCGGTTTCGGCGATACTTGCAATCAGGAAGCAGAAGAACGCCACCGGCTGGGCAACGATACCCCAGACGTGATGTTCCTGCCAGCTAACGATATCGGTCAGGTTGAAGGAACCCGCGAGGAGCAGGATGCCCATCATAGAGAGGCCGAGGCACACTTCGTAACTGATGGTCATGGAACTCGTACGCAGCGCACCGAGGAAGCTGTACTTGGACTTGGACGCCCAACCGGCCAATACGGCGCCGAATGCGGAAAGCGAGCTGAAACCGAACAGCAGGAGCACGCCCACGTCGGAATCGATGATGGAACCCGGGATGCGGACCATCTGGCCGCCCCACTCGAACACCATCGGGCCAAACCACGGGATAACGCAGGGGCTCAGGAACACGATGGCGAACGGGATTGCCGGAGCCACGTAGTAGAGCACCTTGTTCACGCCCGCGGGGGCGAACATTTCCTTGAAGAACAGCTTGGTACCGTCGCACATGTTCTGTACGTAACCGAGCAAGCGGATCTTGCCGAAGTACGGAATCTTGATGTACGAGCGGTTCGGGCCCTGACGGTCCTGCATGAAGCCCGCACCACGACGTTCCATCGGGATAAGGAGAAGGATATACAGCACCGGCACGAAGCAGAAGGCGAACTTCGCAATCGTGATGAGCCATTCTATCCAGGTTTTGGATTCAATAATATCCATTATGCTTCACCTCCTTCGAGGAGTTTGCCTGTGCTCTTGATAGCATCGTACGTGAGCCCGGCGAGGACCGGCGCATACTCGCCCGCCTGTCTGAAGGCGTCGGCTGCGGCCTCGAACTTGGACCCGGCCATGTAAGATACCACCTGGTAGGCAGCCCAGAGATTTTCGTCGGGGCAGACCGGGCAGGCGTTCAGTTTCTGCAGCATGTTGAGGCTGTTCACCATCGTGCCCTGGACTTCGCTCCAGTGGCGTACACCCATCGCGATGGTCGCCTTCTTCGCGGTAGCATCGTCGAACGGGGTGATGGCGATACGGCAATTGATTTTCTCGAGAACGCCAGCCGCAGCCGGGTCCTCGCCGAACAGGTCGGCGTTCACCGTCACGAGGGTCTCGAATTCAGTGGCGCGCTTCATGAAGTCGGCCACATCGGCAAAGCCCAGGAGCTTCATGCCGGCGCGGTTCGCCACCGGGTCACCGCTCTTCGCGATACCGTCGGGAGCGTTCACCTTCAAAAGGGAGCCGCCGAAGATTTCAGCGCGGTCACCGAGAGTTTCCTTGAGCATGCGGATTGCGGCGAGGTCTTCGAGCGTGCAAGTTCCGCCCGCAACGAGGGCAATCTTGCCGTTCCCGAAAGACGGAGTATGCACTTCCATTGCCGGGAGGCGGTTCTTGTCAAACTGCTGGAACGCAAGGCGGCTCGTGTTAGAAAGCCAGCTGCGGTTCACCACCGGGTTGCAACGCGGCATCACGCGATAGATGTGACCGTCGGCGTAATCGAGCCAAATGTTTGCGCCGAGGGAATCGTCCATCGAAATAGTCGGCGTGTGGCTGAGCAACCAGACGCGCTTCTGGAAGCGGAAATACTTCGCGGTCATCGCACCCACGGGGCACACGTCCGTCACGCACAGGTCGTATTCGTGATCGAGCTTTTCACCCGGGAACGTGGTGATGTAGGTGTGGTCGGCACGGCCGGCGAGCTGCAGCTGTTCGGAACCGGCGATGCTACGCATAAAGCGCACGCAACGGTCGCACTGCACGCAGCGTTCCTCGTCGAGCAACACGCGGGGGCCCAAGTCCACGTGCTTACCGCCACGGAGCTGGCCCTTCGCGTCAATGAACTGGTGCGCGGGATTGCCGTGGTAGTTCTTGCCGTATTCCGGGCGCATACGAGATTCGTTCTGGCCCGCTTCCATGTAGTTCTCTTGCAGGGTGCATTCACCGGCCTTGTCGCAAATCGGGCAATCGAGCGGGTGGTTCACCAGCATAAATTCCTGCGTGGCCTTGCGGGCGTTCTTCACGCGGGCACTGGATGCCGGCGTGTAAATCTTCATACCCGGAGAAACCGGCGTGTAGCATGCAATCACGAGCATGCGGCCACGCGGGCCTTCCTGTTCCACCAGGCACTGGCGGCAGTTACCCGATACCGGGAGGTAAGGATGGTAACATACGTGAGGAGTTTCAATCCCGACAGCCTTGAGGGCCTCGAGCAGGTTCGTATCGCCAGGAACCATCACCGGCTTATCGTCCACGAAGATTTCCACCTTCGGGCTGTTCTCGGTCGGGAGTTTCGGCATGTTGTAGTAGTTACTCATATTATTACCAGAAAATTCCAGGACGATAGTTTTCCTGAACACGCGGCTTGGCGTGGTCGGGGTTCTTTGCAATCAGTTCGTCAAAGTCCTCGCGGAACTTTGCGGTGTAGCTGCTCACGGGGCCACCGAGCGAAATGGACAGCGGGCAAATCGTCACGCCGCCAAAGCCGCCAGACAGGCTCTGCATCAGTTCCACGTCGCCATCGTGACCCTTGCCTTTCACAATCTGGTTCAGAATGCGGTGCAGGAGTCCGGTACCTTCGCGGCACGGAGTGCACTGGCCGCAGGATTCGTGGCTGTAGAAGTTGCCAAGCACGTTCAGGAGTTCCGCCATGTTGTGCGTATCGTTAATCACGATCATGGCGCCCGAACCGAACATCGTCTTCATGGAGGCGAGGCATTCGTAGTCCATCGTGGCTACGGCACATTCGCCCGCGTTCAGCGGAGCACAGGAAGAACCGCCCGGCAGCACAGCCTTCAGATTCCCGCCTACGATACCGCCGGCATATTCGTTAATCATCGTCATCATCGGGGTTCCGAGAGGAGCCTCGTACACGCCCGGGTTCTTCACGTCGCCACTGATGCAGAACACCTTCGTACCGCCGGCACGGGGCGTACCCATCTTGGCGTATTCGCTCGGGTCGTGCTGCAGAATCCACGGGAGAGCCATGATGGTTTCCACGTTGTTCACGCAGGTCGGGGACTTCCAGGCACCGCTTACCGCCGGGAAAGGCGGCTTAAGGCGGGGCTGGCCCTTCTGGCCTTCGAGCGAGTTGATAAGAGCAGTTTCTTCACCGCAGATGTAGGCGCCGGCGCCGCGATGCACGAAGATATCGAAGCAGAACTTGGTGCCCATGATGTTCTCGCCGAGGTAACCGGCGGCGTACGCCTGGTTCAGGGCCTTGTTGATGCTCTCGATGCAGGGCAGGAACTCGCCGCGGCAGTAGATGTATGCCGCGCGGCTTCCGAGCGCCCAAGCCGCGATAATCAGGCCTTCGATGAGGCGGTGCGGATCTTCCATCATCAGGAAGTGATCCTTGAACGTACCGCCTTCGCCTTCGTCAGCGTTCACCACGATGTACACGGGCTTGCCGGAATTGCGGGGCACGAAGCTCCACTTCATGCCGGTCGGGAAGCCTGCGCCGCCACGACCGCGGAGGTTAGAACGTTGTACGTAGTCGATGAGTTCGAACTGGCTCATGTTGAACAGGCGTTCCGAAATGTTCGCGTAGCCGCCCAGCTTCTTGTAGACTTCAATGTCCTGGGCGCCCTTGCCGAAATTCGCTGTACAAACTTTTACACATTCAGCCATAATTACTTAGCCTCCTCGACCGGAGCCGGCTTCTGGGTGGTCACGGCCTCGTTAGAGGGCTTGGCCGTGCGTTCGCCCGAAGTGGCAATCATGCGGTAGATATCGCCGACCTTGCCGGCAGCATCCACAAAAGCCTTGTCCTTCACGCCGGGCTCGCCCACCGCGACCCAAGAAGAGCCGTTCTTCTTTTCCACCACAATCTTCGTGAATTCGGGAGCGCCCTTCCATGTGAGGGTGGCACCCGTCTCGTCGGCTTCGGCCTTCACGTTCAACACCGGAGAAGGCGGAGCGTAGTCGGCAACCTGCGGCTTGGCAGTTGCGCCCGGAGCACCGGGGTGACCACAGTGACCCTTCACCACACCGCCAAGCACGTCGTGCTTCGGCATGTCGTTCACGTGAGCCTTGCACCAGTCGATAATGCGATCGATGCTTGCTTCGGTAAGGGTCGTACCGCGCTTCATCTTGAGTTCGCCGTCCACGACGTCGGTCGCGAAGTCATCGTTCACGAGCATCATCGGGCCGTTGCCGCAGCTACCCAGGCATTCCACCTGGAGCACGGTAAACATGCCGTCGGGAGTGGTTTCGCCGCTCTTGACGCCGAGCTTGTTTTCCACATACTTGATGAGCGGCTGGGCGCCCTTGATGGAGCAGCTGATGTTGCGGCAGAACTGCAGCAGGAACTTGCCCTTGGGGGCGTGGTTATACATGGTATAGAACGTCGCAACACCGAGCGCATGGGCCGGAGCGCAACCGCAAACGTTGGCCGCCCAGCGGATGCCTTCCGTCGGCACCCAGCCGAACACGCCCTGCACGAGCCACAGCACTTCGAGGAGTGCACCCTGGCCCACCGGGTAACGGCTGAGCAGGTCCGCGCAGCGTTCCTTGATTTCGGGAGTATCGAGTTTCGCAAGCACTTCCTTCGGGGCAGGCTGCGGAACAGGCTTGTTCACATAGCCAAAAGTCTGACCCGGATCCGGAAGAGCCGCAATAGCTTCGCTCGGACCATCAAACTTCAAATGGTTGTTCGAAACGAACTGGACTGCACCTTGAATATGTTCTCTCATCGGTCAAGTTCTCCAGCAATGATGTTGAGGCCCGAAAGTACGGCCATGGAGTCGGCAAGCTGGCCACCTTCCACAAGTTCGTGGAATGCGGCAAACTGCGTGAGGCAGGGCGGGCGCACCTTGATGCGGTACGGATGGCCCGAGCCGTCAGAAACAATCGTGAAGCCGAGTTCGCCGTTCGCGCACTCGCTCCCGCAGTAGTATTCTCCCTCGGGGACGCGGATGCCCTCGTACACGCTCTTGAAGCGCCCGATAAGGCCTTCCATGTCCTGGTAGGCAAGCTTGTGCGCCGGCACGCGGATGCGTGGGTCGACGATGTCGACCGGGCCCGGAGCGAGGCGCTTCAGGGCCTGGCGCACGATCTTCACGGATTCCTCGATTTCGGCGAGGCGCACCTGCAGGCGGTCGTTGCAGTCGCCCTGGGTGCCGACCACGACTTCCCAGTCGTAGGTCTCGTAATCGTAGTAGGGTTCGTCCTTGCGCAGGTCACTTGCAACACCGCAAGCGCGCAGGCACGGGCCCGTCCAGCCGTAGCTGATGGCGCGTTCTGCAGAAATCTTGCCGATTCCCACCGTACGGTCGAGGAAGATACGGTTACGGTCCAAGCAGGCGTGCAGGTCCTTCAGGGCCTTCTCGGTAGAATCGAGGGCGGCGAGCACATCCTGTTCAAAGCCTTCGTAGCTATCGCGGTAGAGGCCGCCAATGCGGGCAAAGCTGTTGGTAAGGCGCGCACCCGTGAGCTTTTCCCAGATGCACATGATTTCTTCGCGCGGGTTGAACGCGTACATGAACGGGGTCGTACCGCCCAGGTCCTGGAATGCGGCAGCGACGCACACGAAGTGGTCGTTGATACGGCTAAGTTCGTTCACAATCACGCGGAGCACCTTCGTGCGTTCCGGAATCTCGACGCCGAACATGTTTTCCACAGCGCGGCAGTACGCGATGTTGTTCATGATGGCCGAGCAGTAGTTGAGGCGGTCGGTATACGGGACCACCTGCTGCCAGGTGCCGCGTTCCACCATCTTCTCGAACCCGCGGTGCAGGTATCCGATTTCTTCTACGCTCGCGACAATCGTCTCGCCGTCCATCGCGGCCAAAAAGCGCAAGCAGCCGTGAGTGGCCGGGTGGCTCGGGCCCACGTTCAGGGGCATCAGGTTCAGCTTATCGCCATTCTTATCCAGTACAATCATTCCTTGATACTCCCTTCCAAGAATTCGTTATCGTTCGTCTCCACTTCCTTGCTGCGCTGGATGACCCTGTAACCGAGGTCCTGCAGGCGCTTTTCAAGTTCCGGAAGCAGGTAGTCGTTCGTCGAGAGCCACTGGCGCTTCTGGGCCGGGTAGTCCTTGCGGAGCGGGTGACCGACAAATTCAACGTGGTTCAACAGGCGGCGGAGGTCCGGGTGGCCTTCGAACACAATTCCGAACTGGTCGTAGACTTCACGTTCGTACCAGTTGGCGTTCGCATACAGGTCGCTGATGGTCGGGACCTTCAGGGAATCCTCCCCGACCAGCACCTTGAGACGCACGCGCACGCACGGGGCGGCGACCGTCTTGAACGAGTAAGAAACCGCAAAACGCGGGCCCTCGTGGTTCGGGTAGGTCAGGTAGTCGATACCCGCGATATCCACGAGCATGTCGAACTTCACGGCGGTTTCGTCCCTGAGGAACTGCACCGCATTGCGCAGGTAGGCGGCACTCACGACGGCGGTCACGCCCCACTTGTCGAGCGTCTCGCGCTTCGCGCCGAACTTTTCTTCTAGGCAAGCGAAGATTTCTTCAGCAGTCATTATCTTCTACTCCTTCCAGAATTGGGCTTTCTTTACGAGGTTCTGTTCTTTTTCCACGACGAAGTCCTTGATGTCGGTAACCTTCTCCTGGGCAAAGGCCTTCGCATTGGCCTTGGCTTCGGCAGTCTTCGCCTTGATCATCTCGAGCTGGTCCTTCACCTGTTCGGCGCGCTGCTTCATGAACGATTCGTCCTTGATCTTCTTCTGCAGGTCGAACATGGCATCGAAGAACGCTTCCGGACGGCTGGGGCAGCCACCGATATACACGTCCACCGGGATAATGTGGTCAATACCCGGAACAGTGCAGTAGCAGTCGTAAAAACCGCCCGAGCAAGCGCACGCACCCATAGCGATAACCCAGCGCGGTTCGGCCATCTGCTCGTAGATACGCTTCAGAATCGGAGCCTGCTTGTAGGTGATCGTGCCAGCGACCAAAAGCACGTCGGACTGGCGGGGCGTAAAACGCACATACTCTGAACCGATACGAGAAAGGTCGTAGCGGCCCACTTCCGTACTCATGAACTCGATTGCACAACATGCCGTACCGTAGGGGAACGGCCACAGGGAATTGGTACGGCCCCAGTTGACCAAAAAGTCAAGGGAGGTCGTTATGATATTCGGCTTTTCTGCCTCATTACCCATGATGTTACCTCATAAAATTCGCGCCAAAAGATAGAAAAAACGCCATTATCGGCGGAATTTCCCGCCCAAACGGAGCCCCGTCTGCCATTACGGAATGCTTATAATTTTCTGTTAATCCTAAGAGTATCAATACGTTACGACATATTTCACGTTTTGTAACGCCCCGGGAGCGCCCACGGCCATGCCACTACAAAAAATGTTCTCAAAATATTTCTCACTCCCCGATTTAAAAATGTATATTTATAACTAAGGACCCAAGATTACTGGCCAAAAACCAACACCCATCTACTATTGACCACCGACTATTGACTATTGACCAATGACTAATGACCAATAACTAACAACGCATGAATCGCTTTTTAGACATATACCAGTTTACGCACTTCCGCAAGTTCCTGGAAGAATACCAGACCGCCCGCGCACAGGCGGAACCGGGCTTTACGCGTACCGAAATCTGCAACCTGCTCGGGCTCGAGAAGAGCCGCAGTTACTTTGCCGATGTCCTCAGGGGCAAGAAGGTCAGCCCCCGCATGGTGGCAAAGTTCATCGAAATCCTCGAACTCGACAAGAAAGAGGCGAAGTACTTCGAGACGATGGTGGAACTCGACCAGGCGAAAAACGACGCCGCCCGCAACGCCGCGATGCAGGAACTGCTGAAACTGCACCCGAACCCGCAGCATATATTAAATGAAGACGCCTACGAATATTATAGCCGCTGGTACCACAGCGCGCTCTTCGCCATACTGGACGCGATGGACGTGGGCGACGACATGGCGCCCGTGCAGAAGAGGATTTTCCCGAAGGTCCCTCTCGGCAAGCTGAAGGATTCGCTCGCCCTGCTGGAACGCCTCGGGCTTGCCCGCAAGAACGAAGAAGGCTTCTGGAAACCCACCAAGGAAAGCATCAGCAGCGGGCCGTACAACAACGCGGAACTCATCAAGCAGTACCAGCTGCAGTGTTTCGAACTCTCGAAGCAGGCGCTCATCACGTCGCCCAAGAAGCCGACCGTCATGAGCACGCTCACGTTCAGCATCTCGAGCGAGGCGTACAAGAAGCTCGAGGCCGAACTGCAGGAATTCAAGGCGAAGGCAAGGCGCATCATCGGCGAAGACAAGGAAAAGGCCGACGGCGTCTACCAGATGAACATCCACCTGTTCTCACTTTTAGACGAAAGACGATAGACGATAGACGAAAGATAAGTTCCTACGTCATCCTGAGCGAAGCGCAGCGAAGTCGAAGGATCTAGAAGAGGTTTTATGTTTGGACGAAAGACGATAGACGATAGACGAAAGATGTGTCCTAGTGTCATCCTGTTCGCGGGGGCGGTTTTCGCGCTCCTCAGCGCATGCAGCAACGGCACGGACACCGCGGGCGTGATTTCCGAGACGGAATCGGGGCAGACGGCCCAATCGGATTACGTAAAGGTGACCGGCATCGTGAACGGGACGGACGGCAAGCCCATCCCGCAGGCACTCGTGTACTACACGGGCGATGACACCCTCACCCACCACACCACAATCCTCGACTCCACCCTTTCGGATGACGACGGATCGTTCGCGTTCGACAGCATCGCCGATTGCACCCGGCTTCACGGATGCACTGCAAGGCTTTTCGCAAAGGCCACCGTCAAGGAAGATACGCTGGTCGGCTTCATTTACGACTACCATTATTTCTCCTCGCGTGATTCGAGCATCGTCCATCAAAATATCGAAATCGGCGAACCGGCGACACTCAACATAGCCACGGCAGAATTGCGCGATTATCACGATGTTGACGCCGATTCCATCTGCTTCGAAGGAAGTTTCGTCTGCGCGGCCATCACGCAAGAGGACCTCGAAAACGGTTACCTCACCATCGAAGGCGTCCCCCCGGGAATAATCGGGGCCAAATGGATTTGGCACGAAGGAGAGGCACAAGAAGCGGGGGGCACCCTGGAACTCAAGCCCGGCAGCACATTTTTCTGGGGCGTGGGAGGCGGCGGCTATGCAGTCGATTCCATCAGGCTCGCTATCCCCGAACGCGCACTCCACATGCTCGACTCCCTCGGGCTCGAACCCACACTGGATTCCCTGTTCATTCCCTACAAGCTTTCGACAAAGGTCGGCGATTACCCGGAAAATGACGACTACGGCAACACCCCCGATCCGCTCGTCGACGAGTTCGGCAACCGCATCTTCTCGCTGAAGGCCGAAGGCGAAACGCAGGAAGCCCGCTACTGGATGTCCGTCAGCACGATCGGCAAGGATACGCTAACAGCCCGCTGGCTACAGGGCGGCTACATCGCTGACGAAATCTACCCCAACATCCAACACCTCTATGCCACCATAGAACCCGGGACCACGTTCGAAGACACGCTGTTCAACACGCACGGCGTCACCCTCAAGACATGCGTTATGTACAAGCGTCAGCAAAATACGGTAGCCACGGAAGTTGCTGTAGACAACTGCAGGGAAACAGGTTCTTACAACTGGCAAGAAAACAGTTTCGCAGTCAGCTTCTGGATCGACACCAAGGATATCGACACCGACTCGAAGCCCGTTCTCTTCTCTGCGGGCAACGACACGCTGGGTTTCAAGATAGCCCAGTGCGAAAGCGACCCGCAATCTGTGTGCACCATGCTCAAGGCTAGCGCCGATTCGGCCAATAGCGAAATATACGGAAAGACAAAATTCTTCGACGGAAAGAAGCACCACTTCTCTCTTGTTATCTACGAGAAGCACCTAACCATCGCCATCGACGGGCAGACCGTCCACGACACCGACCTGAAACCCGCAGCGGAATTCTACGGAGGAATCCGCGGAATCCGTACCGGCGACTACACGCTCGAAGACTTCGTCGTGTTCCTCCCCGGTAGCTACATCCGCAAGGACGGCGAAAAGGACTGGACCCGCCTCCAGGCATGGCTCATGGCATTCTACGAACTTCAAAAGTAGACTAGTTCGCCTAACTTTTCTATATTTGCCCCCGCTTGGCGCATGTCGCGCCGCATTTAACGGAGGCTAAAATGGCTCTACAGTTCTACAACACCGCATCGCGCAAGAAAGAAGTATTCACACTCCCCGAAGGCGTTCCCGCCGTGCGCATGTACTGTTGTGGCCCGACGGTGTACCATTTCGCCCACATCGGCAACCTCCGCACCTACATTTTTGAAGACTTTTTGGTCCGCACGCTCAAGTACTACGGCTACAAGGTGAACCACATCGTGAACATCACCGACGTGGGCCACCTCACCAGCGACGCCGACTCCGGCGACGACAAGATGGAAAAGGGAGCCGCCCGCGAAGGCAAGTCCGTTTGGGACATCGCGAAGTTCTACACCGACGCGTTCATGGCCGACTGGCACCGTCTCAACATCCAGGAACCGACCCGCTGGACGCCTGCAACGCAGCACATCCAGGAACAGATTGAACTGGTGAAGACCCTCGAAGAAAAGGGCTACACCTACCGCACCAGCGACGGCATCTACTTCGACAGCCTCAAGTTCCCGCGTTACGCCGACTTCGCTCGCCTCGACGTGGAAAACCTGCGCAAGGGTAGCCGCATCGACATGGGCGAAAAGCACAACGCCACCGACTTTGCTCTGTGGAAGTTCAGCCCGAAGGACAAGAAGCGCGCCATGGAATGGGACAGCCCGTGGGGCGTTGGCTTCCCCGGCTGGCACATTGAATGCTCCGCCATGGCCATGAAGTACAACGGCCCCACGCTCGACATTCACTGCGGCGGTACCGACCACATCCGCGTGCACCACACGAACGAAATCGCCCAGAGCGAATGCGCGAACGGCGTTCAGTTCGCCCGCTTCTGGATGCACGGTGAATTTCTCCGTACGGCAAGCGAAGAAAAGCTCGAAGACGGCACGACCGAACAGAAGTTCGGCAAGATGAGTAAGTCCAGCGGCGAATTCCTGACGGTATCTCTCCTGATGGACCGCGGCTTCAACCCGCTCGACTACCGCTTCTTCGCGATTGGCAGCCACTACCGCAACTACCTGAACTTCACGTGGGAAGCCCTGGAAGGCGCGAAGGAAGGCCTCAAGAGCTTGCACAAGAAGACGGACCCGCTGATCGGTAAGGCCACCGCTATTACGAGCAAAGCCGCCAAGGCATTCCAGCAGGAATTCAAGGACGCCATCGGCGACGACCTGAACATGCCGCGCGCCCTCGGTATCATGAACACGATGCTCAAGAGCGATATCGATGACGGCGAGAAGGCGGCACTCGTGGCCGACTTCGACAAGATCTTCGGATTGAAACTCGACCAGCCGCGCGAAGAATACGTGAAGAAGGGCGCGAACGATGGCGTGGATGTTGCAAAGATTGAAGCGCTGATTGCCGCCCGTAAGGAAGCCCGTGCCGCCAAGAACTGGGCCGAAAGTGACCGCATCCGCGACGAACTCGCCGCCATGAACGTGGTCATCAAGGACAGCAAGGAAGGCACGACCTGGGAAATCAAGGCGTAGGGCGGCAAAGCCACCTGCGATTACTTTGTTTGCAACAGTGAGCTACCGCCCCAAAGGGTTACATACCAAGCCACAATTTCGCAGGTTTTAGTATGTAAAATTCATTCTTTTTGAAGCCTAAAACGACATGTTTTAGGCTTTTTCTTTTACTTTCATCTCAAAAAGTATCAAAAAGGGAGCAATGGCGACAAATATTACATACCACTCCCCCGAAAAAAAGCTTTTAGTATGTAAGCAAGAAAAACAGCAACGGCAGATTACATACTATTTGCACAACAGAGACAATTTAGTATGTAATACAGGCCTTTCCAGCACCAGCCTTTCGCCTTAAAGGAAGGGGGCTTTAAAAAAAGAGAACATTTCTATATTGTCTTACATGGTTATCAAGCAATTTGTCGTGAATCCCTTCGGCGTGAACGGTTTCGTTTTAAGCAACGACGCCGGCGATGCGATTCTGATTGACCCAAGTGTCAGCAACGAGCGCGAAGAAGCGGCATTGGCGAACTATATTGCCACAAACAACCTGACCGTGCGCCACCTGCTGAATACGCACCTGCACCTGGACCACGTGCTGGGCAATGCGTTTGTCGCCCGCAAGTACGGCGTGCAACCCGAGGCTCACGAAGAAGACGCCTTCTTGCTTGACCTGCAGGAAGAGCAGAGCCAGATGTTCGGACTCCCGCTGCGGGAACATTCGCCCGGACTCGGCAACTACCTTGCCGAGGGCGATGCCGTCGAGGTACCCGGCATCAAGTTGCAGGTTTTCCACATCGCGGGCCACTCCCCCGGCGGCATCGCGTTTTACTGCGAAAACCCGGGCGAAGTGAACGGGCAGAAAGATGTTCCTCCCCTGCTGTTCCCCGGCGATATCATGTTTGCGGGGAGCAGAGGCCGGAGCGACCTCTTCGGTGGGGACGACGACGCACTTGTAAGCGGAATTAAGAGCAAACTTCTCACGCTCCCGAAAGAGACGGTGGTTTTCCCCGGACACGGGCCCATGACTACGATCGGGGATGAGAGAAGGTGGTATTGATTGAAGATCCCCGCCTTCTCCTCAAAGAGGATAACTCTACTATGGCAACAAGTTGCCAAGTATCGTATAGCGGGGATGACAAGAAAATGCGGGGATGACAGTTGCGGGTATAGGAATGAGTGACAAGGCGATGGCAAGAATTGGGTGGATTGACGAGTTCAAGGGATTCGTGTTGTTGCTCGTGTGCCTTTATCACGTGGAGCAATCGTTCCCGCAGGCGCAAATGGGAATGCTCCGCCTGAGTGCGCTCCGCATGTCAGCCTTCTTCTTCATCTCAGGAATGCTATTCAGCACGCGGCGCTTTCCTGATTTCAAAAGCTACCTTGTTCACAAGACGCGCGTCTTGCTCGTCCCCTACATCCTGCTTTCTCTCCTGTTTCTGGCGCTGGACCCGGTGCTCTACAACTTTGACTTGTTCCCGAAGGCGCCGCGCATGACGGTCATGAACATCAAGCCCGAAATCGCGACCGTATGGGATTATATCTACTGGAACCTCGCAAAAATATTTGTGGCCGGAAAATCTTCCATCGGGTCGGGGCCGCTGTGGTTCGTGTTCACGCTGTACTCGGTAAGTTTGCTGTTCTATGGGGTGCAATGTGCCGCAAGGAAGATATCCGAGATTCTATCGCCCCTACGGGGCTCCAGAATGACAGCGGGGGTAACCGCACTTGCCGCAATCGCAAGTCTCGCAGGCGGCTGGTTCCTGTATGTCAATCACATCCGCCTGCCGCTCGGGATAGAGCGCGATTTGACAGTGCTTTTCTTCTTCGCGAACGGCTGGCTGTGCAAGGGCGCGTTGAAAGATCCCCGCCTTGGTTCGGCGACGCTCACCACAGGTCGCGGGGATGACGTTCGAGGCAAAAACATCTTGGCTCTCGTCGCCGCCACCATCGTCGCATTCGCCGCCTACGCATACCTCGAAGTTCCAGACCCGAACTTCAGCATCATGAACAACGATCTCGGGAAATCCCTCCCCGTATTCCTCACCAGTTCCTTCTTCGGCATCGCTGGCCTTGTCGCCACATTCATATTTGCAGACAAACTACCAAACATTGCGCCATTCCGCATCATCAAGGGAATCCTCCGCAACATCTCGCGCAACGCTCTCGTGATTCTCGCCGTTCACTGGTACACCCTGCTCGTCATGCGGTTGCTCTTCCGCGACACGTTCAACAAGCCGGGCATTGCCTACCTCGCCATCCCTGTGGTTGCAATCGTGGTTATCGGGGCAATTCCGCTGTTCCGCTGCAAGCTCTACCGCCTGCTCGGCAAACAAAAAATCAGCGTCCGCGAGAGCCTAAACATCAAGGACTAGGGCCGCGCAGTTCTTGCCGACACATCAAACTGCGTCACTCTAGCCCGCGCATTTTATACTCAAATTTCGCGCGCATCCTTTAACCGCAAACAGCGCATTCCGCGCCACTAAAAAAACTAGAGATAGCTCTTGCACTGGCGAACGGGCTCGACCTCTTCGGGCTTCTTTTTCGGCACATACACCTTGATGGCGTAAACATTCTGCTCCGTCTCCGCCACGATATCGCCTTCCTGCAAATCCTCGTTCAGTTCGATTTCCACCTCGACTCCATCGCGGGCAATGCAGCGGATAGAACGCGCCGTCAGTTCCTCGTGCAAAAGAGGAACGTCAACGACTTTCTTGTAAGTACCGTGATGTGTCGTGCCGAGAATTCTGTTACAGTGCATGCGGCGCAATATAGAATTTTTAGTCATCGGCCATTCGCGATTAGTTCTCGGCTTGACTTTTTCTATCTTTCGCAAAGAAATATGGCACGCGCACGCAAGACAATCACACCTGACCCGTATGCGAAACCGATAGCGAAACCGCTACCGCCCGAGCAGAGCCTGCCGGGAAAGCTGAAGCAATTCCAGTCGCCGACCCGCGCGAACTTCGAGCTCGTGAGCCCCTACGGTGCAGCGGGCGACCAGCCGAAGGCCATCGAAGAACTGACCGAAGGTTTCAAGCACGGTGAACAGTTCCAGACGCTGCTTGGCGTCACGGGTTCCGGCAAGACTTTCACGATGGCGAACGTCATCAAGAACGTGGGCAAGCCGACGCTGATCCTCACGCACAACAAGACGCTTGCGGCGCAGCTCTACCAGGAATTCAAGGCGTTCTTCCCGCACAATGCGGTGGAATACTTCGTGAGCTATTACGACTATTTCCAGCCCGAAGCGTACATTCCGCACACGGACACGTTTATCGAGAAAGACGCGAGCATCAACGACGAGATTGACAAGCTCCGCCTGCGCGCCACCGCGAACTTGCTCACCCGCCGCGACGTGATTATCGTTGCCTCCGTAAGCTGCATCTACGGCTTGGGAAGCCCGAGCGAATATTTCGACTTGATGGTTCGCATCAAAAAGGGTGACGTTTACGACCGCGACAAGATTCTGCATGACCTCGTGCGAATTCAATACACGAGAAACGATTTCAGCCTGGATCGCGGCAGCTTCCGCGTGCACGGCGACGTGATTGAGATTCACCCGAGCTACGACGAAGAAGGCCTCCGCATCGAGCTTTTCGGCGATGAAGTCGACAGGCTCGTTCGCTTCAACATCATTACCGGCGAAGTCACGCAGGAAATGGACGAGATGACCATCGCTCCGGCAAAGCACTTTGTGACCAAGGAAGAAGGCCGCGCAGGAATTTTGCAGCGCATGCAAGTGGAACTGACCGAGCGCCTTGCGGAACTCGACAAGGAAGGCAAGGTGCTGGAATCGGCCCGCCTCAGCAGCCGCACCCGCTACGACATGGAAATGATTCGCGAGACCGGCATGTGCAGCGGCATCGAGAACTACTCCCGCATTATCGAGAACCGCGCGCCGGGTACGCGCCCGTTTACGCTCATCGATTACTTCGGCGACGACTGGCTCCTGATGGTGGATGAATCCCACGTGAGTATTCCGCAGGTAGGCGGCATGGCCGAAGGCGATAAGAGCCGCAAGACGACGCTTGTGCAGTACGGATTCCGCCTCCCCTGCGCGCTGGACAACCGCCCCATGAACTTCGCCGAATTCGAGTACATGTACCCGAAGCAAGTGCTTTTCGTGTCTGCAACTCCCGGCGATTACGAACTTACCAAGACGGGCGGTGTCGTTACCGAACAAATTAACAGACCCACCGGACTTTTGGACCCGAAAATCGAGATGTTCCCCATCAAGGGCCAGATGGACGTGCTCCTGTACCGCATCGAGGAGGTCGTCAAGAACGGCGACCGCGTGCTGGTTACCACCCTCACCAAGAAGATGGCGCAGGACCTCACCGACTTCTTTGTAGAATCGGGCATCCGCGCGCGCTACCTGCACAGCGATATCAAGACCTTGGAACGTCACGAACTCATCCGGGGCTTGCGCACCGGAGAATTTGACGTGCTGGTGGGCATCAACCTGCTGCGCGAAGGCCTGGACCTGCCCGAAGTGAGCATGGTCGCGATTCTCGATGCCGACAAGGAAGGATTCCTGCGCAACTACCGCAGTTTAATCCAGACGATGGGACGCGCGAGCCGTAACGTGAACGGCACAGTCTTGCTCTTTGCAGACAACATGACCGACAGCCTGGAAAAGGCCATCACCGAAACCGCCCGCCGTCGCAGCGTGCAGGAAGAATTCAACAAGGAACACGGCATTACGCCGAAGTCCGTGACCCGCAAGATTGAAGAGGATTTGAGGATTAACGACCCGCTGGGAATAGACGGCGACGATTCCGTCGACGAGGACGAGGAGATCCCCGCCTTCGCGGGGATGACAAATGGGGAACCGGGCATCCGCCCGATGGAACCGCTGCAGCCCAGTTCTAGACGAAAGACGAAAGACGAAAGACGAAAGCAAGGTTCTAATTACTCCAAGCGCGCGGAGAACGCCAAACTGAGCGCGGCCGTCGGCGCCACCGCAACACGTCATCCTCGCGCAGGCGAGGATCTATCGGCAAAACTTGCCGACCTCGAGCGCCAGATGAAAGAAGCCGCCGCGCGACTCGACTTCGAAGAAGCCGCACGCCTCCGCGACATCATCCGCGGCATGCAATAAACCCTCATGTCATCCCCGGCTTGACCGGGGATCTCCCATAAAAAAATCCCGCGAATTTCTCCGCGGGATTTTTCACATTCGTCATGTTCGCGACAATTACACGTCGACCACTTCAGTCCAGCCGAACGGGTCGGGAGCTTCGCCGAACTGGATAGCAGTGTACTTCGTGAAGAGTTCCGTGCAGACCGGGCCCGGATTCTTGCCGTCACCGTAGGTGAATTCCTTGCCGGCAACCGGATCCACAATCTTCTTGATCGGGGTAATCACGGCGGCGGTACCGCATTCAGCCGTTTCGGAGAATTCAGCGAGTTCTTCAAACGGAACCTGGCGGCGTTCCACGGTGTAACCGAGGTGTTCAGCCAGCTGCTGCAAGCTCTTGTTCGTAATCGACGGCAGAATGGATTCGGACTTCGGGGTCACGTAGGTCTTGCCCTTGATACCGAAGAAGTTTGCCGGACCGCATTCGTCGATGTACTTCTTTTCCTTCGCGTCCAGATAAATCGTGCTGGAGTAACCAAGCTTCTTGGCCTCGGCGAGGGAGAGCAAGCTGGCAGCGTAGTTACCGCCGACCTTCACCGTACCCGTGCCCTGCGGAGCGGCGCGGTCATAGTTGCGGCTAATCATCATGTCGACCGGCTTGAAACCGTCCTTGAAGTACGGACCCACCGGAGTCACGAACATCAACAGCAGGTATTCGTCGGAGGGCTTCACGCCGACTTCCGGGCTCGTACCGATGAGGAGCGGGCGGATGTAGAGCGTTGCACCGTGACCGTACGGCGGAATAAAGCGGGCGTTGGCCTTCACCACTGTGTGGACCATCTCGCGGAACAGTTCGACCGGCGGAACGGCCATGAGCACGCGGTTCGCGGTGTTCTGCATGCGCTTCGCATTCTCGTCAACGCGGAAGATACGGACCTTGCCGTCCTTGCCCGTGTAAGCCTTGAGGCCTTCAAAACCTTCCTGGCCGTAATGCAAGCAGGTAGCGGCCATGTGGATGCTGATGTCCTTGGAAGAAGAAAGTTCAACCTTGCCCCACTTGCCATCGCGGTAGTAGCAGCGGACATTGTAATCGGTATCGTAATAACCGAAGGGGAGCGTCTTCCAATCGACAGTGTTCAAATCAAGCATATATTCACCTTTTTGTGCAATTGTGCATTTTTAAAGGTATCGTTCGGTACCGCACAGAAAAATACAATTATCGCAGGGATTTTGGCATCCCTTGTTCAAAAATTTTGCAAAAAAATTGCACCCTATTACAAAGGGGGAAGTCTCCCCCTGATTGCAGCCCCGGCTCCGCCGGGTCTTCCATCACCCCTTCGAGCGGGGGCACCCCGCAACGCCCCACCTAAAGGTGGCCATGTACACTAAGGCCTAAAGGCCAAGTGTCCAAAGGCCGGCCTTATTCAGAGTCCTGGACGCAACGGACAGAGCTTCCGAAGTACTTGCCATAGCTACCCATGTTCGCACCGTCACCGATGTAGAGCAAATCCAAATAGTATGCTTCGGTGCTATCGTTCTCAGTAGAACTCCAGAAATTCGTATAGCTACCTTCATCGCTGTAATTTCCTCTGAAGAACCGGTAACCAGCAGGCAAAGCCGAGAAAGCGTAGGCGTCCGTTCCGTTACCCCTATTCGTCCAGCCTCTAACGGACTTGAGCAACTTGCCCGCTGTAAATTGCCTACCAGCTGAAATACGCAAAGTATCTAACTCAGCCATCGTAGGCAAGTGCCAGCCCTCGGGGCATATGCCTCTCACCGGATAAGTCGGCGTGCAAGTATTGCCTTCACCACAACCCATACCGTTTGTAGTCCATGTCCCCATACTATCCATCGCAACAGCCCAAGTGTAAAGGCGACCGTATTTGGCACAACTGTCCGGATTATCGTGATAGCACCAGCTAGCGGAATCGGAAGTGTACCCCTGATACTCATAAGGAACATCTGTGTAAGCATAGTTGAGGTTTTCCGCCATCCAAGTCTGCGTACCAATAGTCACCGTTTTGTAGGTCTGGCCATCACGCTCATCTGTCATGGTTCCCTTAACTACAGTCGATGGATCCACATACCCCTCGGGGGCACTGCTACTTGGCGCAGCACTTGACGATGAACTTTGCTTATAGAATTCATCTTTGATACAACGAACAGAATTGCCACCAGACATATCGTGGTAGGACAGGACCGCAGATTCATTATCCAGACTCAAACAACACGCTTGGAGGGCATTGTTCACATTAGAGCACCAGAAATACGCATAGTAGCCCTCGCTGACGAAATTCCCATAGAGGTGCCTCCAGCCGGCAGGCAACGCAGCAAAGGAATAGGCGTCTAAGTCGTTGTCGTTAAGTTTCCAGCCACTATTGGATCTGAGTTTTTCATCCGCTGTAGATTTCCCGCCAACGGCAGCGAAAAGTTTATTCCAATCTGATTTCCTAGGCAATCGCCAGCCCGCAGGACATACGCCACGCAACGGAGTATCCGGAAAACATCTCACTCCATAACCACACCCCTTTCCATCTGAGCTCCACGTGCCTGCACTATCTATAGCCGCACTCCACAGATACAGGCGACCATATTTCTCGCAATAACTCACACTATCATTATAGCAGAAACTAGAGGAATCTAATTCCGCAGTTGGCTGCAATTGTTCGTAGTTCAGGTTCTCCGCCATCCACGTCTGCGTGCCGATGGTAACCGTCTTGTAAGTCTTTCCATCACGCTCGTCAGTCATAATTCCCGTAACTACAGTCGAAGGGGCTACATACCCCTCGGGGACACCGCTACTCGACGAAGACTTCGCCGAACTACTCGTCATGGCGGCCGAAGAGCCGCCATCGCCCTGTTTTTCACTAGAAGAAGACTTTGCACTGCTTGATGTCATGCCGGACTCAGTTCCGGCATCGCCGTTTTTACTGCTACTAGACTCCCTTGTCTCGCTATCGCTCGACTTCGATGTGACGTCCTTGGAACTGCTGGACTTCGCCTTCGAACTGCTCGAACCGTCGCAGTCCTCGCAAGCAGACGAAGAATCCCCACTCGGGCGTGTCGCAAAATCGCTGCTGTCGTCGTCACCGCATGCAACCAGCACCGCCACCACAAAACCAATCACCAGAAAACGCATCAAAGCCATAAACGCTCCTCCAAATAAGCACCTAAAATATACATTCAAAGCCATGATTTCTGCATTTTTATTACAGAAAATGTACAGCAGGGTCTTAGGGGCTTCCCCCTTTTGCCTACAGAAAACTTGAAAACTCCCCCTAAAAAAACTATCTTTGCGCGCGGAATTTTTAACAGGACCAAGGTCATGAGCTACAATCCTCTCGCCGAACAAGCAAACGCGGAACTCTCCGCAAACGGCTGCAACGTTCTCTCCATGCTCTCCGAAAGGGGCAAGGCAATCTTCTTCCCGCGCAAGGGCATTCTGGGCCAGGGCGCCGAAGCCAAGGGCTCCGAAATCAACGCGACCATCGGCACCGCCCTCGAAGACGACGGGAGCCCGCTCGTGCTTGACTGCGTGCTCAAGAGCCTGAACCTCCCCAAGCAGGCGTTCCTGTACGCCCCGAGTTTCGGCAACCCCGACCTCCGCAAGGCCTGGAAGGAACAGATTGTCCGCAAGAACCCGAGCCTCGCCGGCAAGCAGTTCAGCAACCCGGTCGTGACCTGTGCTTTGACCCACGCCATCAGCTGCGCGGGCTACCTCTTCCTTGACCCGGGTGACGAAGTCATCATCCCTGACCTCTACTGGGACAACTACGAGCTCGTGTTCGTGAACAGCTGCGGCGCGAAGATCAAGACGTTCAACACCTTCAAGGACGGCGGGTTCGATACCGAAGCCCTCAAGGCCGCCCTCGCCGAAAGCAAGAGCCAGAAGAAGGTCGTTCTCCTGAACTTCCCGAACAACCCGACCGGCTACACCGCCACCGAGAAGGAAGCGGTCGAAATCGCGAAGATCCTCACCGACTGCGCCGCCGCGGGCAACAAGGTCGTGGCCCTGCTTGACGACGCCTACTTCGGACTCGTTTACGAGGAAGGCGTGACCAAGGAATCCCTGTTCGTGAAGCTGCTCGAGGCCAACGAGAACCTGCTCGCCGTCAAGCTCGACGGTCCCACCAAGGAAGACTACGTGTGGGGCTTCCGCGTCGGGTTCATGACCTTCGGTTTCAAGGGCGCAAGCGAAGCACAGCTCAAGGCCCTCGAAGACAAGGCCGCCGGTACGGTCCGCGGCAACATCTCTAACGCCCCGAGCATCAGCCAGAGGATCTTGCTCGCCGCCTACCAGAGCCCCGAATACGTGGACCAGAAGGCCGAGAAGTACGCTACCCTCAAGAAGCGCTACGACATCATCAAGGACGTGCTCGCAAGCCACCCGGAATACAAGGAAGCCTTCGAGGCCATGCCGTGCAACAGCGGTTACTTTATGTGCATCAAGCCGAAGGGCGTGGATGCCGAGGAACTCCGCCAGAAGCTCATCAAGGACTACAGCACGGGCACCATCATGCTTTCGGGCCTTATCCGCATCGCTTTCAGCGCCGTCCCGACCGAAAAACTCGGCAAGCTGTTCGAAAATATTTATAATTGCATTTTGAAGATGAAATAATTGGCGGTTGAAACCCGCCCCTCCGGAGGATAAATGTCCGAAAAGGCTACACTGAACTATAATGGCAAGAGCTACGAACTAAGCGTGGTGGAAGGTTCCGAGGGCGAACACGGCCTCGACATCAGCACGCTGCGCAAGGATTCCGGGCTTGTCACGCTGGATTACGGCTACCTGAACACGGGCAGCACCAAGAGCGCCATTACGTTTGTTGACGGCGAAAAGGGCATCCTCCGCTACCGAGGCTACTCCATCGAAGATCTTGCCGAGAAGGCGACCTTCCCCGAGACCGCGTGGCTCCTGATTTACGGAGAACTCCCCACGCAGGAACAGCTCGGGCACTTCCGCACGCTCCTTACCGAGAATGCGCTCCTGCACGAGAACCTGCTGCACTTCTTCCGCGAAATGCCGCCGAGTGCACACCCGATGGGCATCCTCAGTTCCATCGTGAACGCCGTGGGCCTCTTTACCCCGCGCTTCTACGACGACGAAAACATCGCGAGCGCCTTCGAACTCACGACCGCAGGCCTTATTTCCAAGATCCGCACCATCGCCGCCTTCGCCTACAAGGCAAGCATCGGCGAACCGTTCGTTTATCCGGAAGCAGAACGCAGCTACTGCAGCAACTTCCTCAACATGATGTTCAGCAGCAAGGCCCGCCCCTACCACCCGGACCCGATCATGGAACGCGCGCTCAACACGCTCCTGATTGTGCATGCCGACCACGAGCAGAACTGCTCCACGTCGACCGTGCGCATGGTGGGCAGCTCGCAGGCGAACCTCTACGCGAGTATCTGTGCGGGCATCTGCGCCCTGTGGGGCCCGCTCCACGGCGGTGCGAACCAGGCCGTGCTCGAAACGCTCCTGCGCATCCAGCAGAGCGGCATGACCATCGAACAGGTGATGGACAAGGCCAAGGACAAGAAGGACCCGTTCCGCCTTTCCGGATTCGGCCACCGCGTGTACAAGAGCTACGACCCGCGCGCCAAGGTGCTCAAGAAACTCATGTACCAGGTGTTCGAGCGCGAGCACGTGCACGACCCGCTCCTGGATATCGCCATCAAGCTCGAAGAAGCCGCCCTGAAGGACGACTACTTCATCGCGCGCAAGCTCTACCCGAACGTGGACTTCTACTCGGGCATCCTCTACCGCGCCATGGGCATCCCGACGAACATGCTCACCGTGATGTTCGCCATCGGGCGACTCCCCGGCTGGATCGCCCACTGGAAGGAAATGCACGACGACCCGAATTCCAAGATCAACCGTCCGCGCCAGATTTACACCGGCTACACGGAACGGCCTTGGATTGACAGGGACAAGCGATAAACAATAGGCTCGCCAGCCCTGCAGACCACTTTAAAGCAAAATGAGCGGACGACAATTATTGTCGTTCGCTTTTTGTATAAGATTTCTTACTTCACCACCAACGCCACAATCGCTGCAATCAAACCGCCGAGCAACAGCGCGGCGATTACGACGGCGATGACCATAAACCATTTGGCGTATTTTAAGATTTTCACCATGGCGCTATTCTGGTCCTTTGTGAACTGCTGAACCGCATTCATGGTCGCAGTCACGAGGAATCCGATGTCGTCAATCCAGCCCACCACAGGAATGGCATCGGGAGCCAAGTCGATGGGCGATGCCGTGTACAAAAGCGACATAATGACGAAAAACACAGCGAGCCCCTTTTGCAGGGGCGAAGCGCCGTTCATATCCTTCACATCGAAAACTTCGGGTTCTTTATCCATACCTTACCTCAGTCTTCTCAGCCCGCGCGGCATCGGGATTTCCTCGCCGTCTTCGCCAAGCAGGTAGATGTTGTCAAGGCTGATGTAGCCCATACCGCTATGGCGTGCGCGGAAGGCGAAGTTCTTGATTTTGGTCGGGTCGAGCTGCGGGATAGTCTTGCCCCAGCCTTCCTGTTTCATGTTCTCCCAGATGAGCGTGTCGCGCACCCATGAACCGCGGGTGTTCTTGAGGCGGACCATGAATTCGTCGTAGTCTTCCACCTGGCTGCTAGCAATCTGCACTTCGAAGTAGCCGTCGGGATTGTTGTGGTTCGTCGCGTAGTCGAACACGATGCCCACGGAGTTGTGGACTTCTTCGGGTATCACGTAGTAGGCGCCCGCGAAGTTCGGCCAGCTCTGTGCAGACGGCTGCTCAATCTGGAAGTCATGGCGGATAAAGCCTCCGTGCGGGGGCGCGCCGTTAAACACCTTCGCGCCGATAGTTGTCGCATTATCGCCGTTTGCCACTGGGTACCAGTCAACCGCATCGAGGCCGCTGTCGAATCTCTGCATCGCCATCGTCGTACGGTAGGCGCCACGCACGCGGAACGGGATGTTGAGGGCAGTCACCTTGCCCCCGAGCCCCCGTACAACAACGCGGAGTTCCCGCGGGGCGGAATACATTTCGGGCGGAATCGGAATTTTCACGTGGAAGCTCTCGATGGACGCATTCCACTTGCCGTCATCGGGAACGGCGGCTACCTCGATCATGCCGCGCTTGCCCCAGTTACCCACGCTCACAGAGCCGTTCGTAAGCTGGCCGTTTTCCTGCACCGCCGTCACGAACAGGTCTATCGTATCGCCCGCAAGGAGCACCTTCTTCTCGAGGGATGCGGAAATGATTTGCGGGGTCGCCGCATCCTCCTTCGTCGCCTTGTCAAGCCCGACAACCTTCGGGTTGATGCGCACCACGGCAAGCCCGAACGCGGGAATCGTGATGTCCTTCGACTTGCTCGGGTTTATGCGGCGCCCGCTCGGGCCCATTTTCGGGTACGGGAAGGCATCCTGCCGGGTCCCCACCCACTTGAACTGCTCTGCGCCAAAGATGTCCACCTCGGTACGCACCAGGTCGCCCTTGCCCACTCCGGCATCGTTCCCGTTCGCGCCGACGCTTGCGCGGTCCACCTGCACCACCTGCGGGACTTCGGACAAGTTCACAAGCATCACACGCACGGAATCGCCCTTGCCAATCGCATACGCCTCCACATCGGGGCTCGTGCTCGAAACGGGCAGCACGGCAAAACCGTCTTCCAGGAACTGCTTGTACGTCATGTACATGCCGTAATATTCCGCGGTCGGTTCCAGCGACTTCCAGTAGTTCCAGGAACCTTCCTTCAACAGCGCCGTCATGCTGATGGTACCCCAGGTATCGTCCGGGCCCTTGAACAGGTTGCCGAACGCATCCCACGGGAGCACCTGCAGGCGGTTACCAAAACGCATCGCGTGCTGGGCAAAGATGCTCGCCACCGCGGTCGCCTGCGGGTAATCCATAAGCAAACTAAATCCCTGCACGCACGTGCTGAATTCCGAGAGGAACACACGGCGTTCACCTTCGAGGTGGCGCTTCATCCACACGTCGAGCGTGTCCATGTTCGGGCCCACGTCAAGCATCGCCTTGAGCATTTCGGCGGGCTTCGGCTCGTTGGGCGTCCAGTACGGATAATTATGCAGGTCCACCACGTCGAGGTAGCGCTTGCCATCCTTCTTTTCGGCCTCGCCCACAATGCGCAGGAATTCTTCCATCCAGTACTTGCCATCGAGCAGGCCCGCGCCCTTCTGCAGCATCTTGTGCGTGCTGAACAGCGGACCATGCAAGATAATCGTAGAATCCACGGCCTTCATCGCGCGGGCGTATTCCAGGTAACGTGCCGCATAATGCCTTGCCGAAATCGGGCCCGATTCTTCCCACTCGCCGTCGAGTTCGTTACCGATTTGCCACTGCCTGATGTTGTAGCCTTTTACTTTGTTTGCATATCGCACCCAGGCGGCGGCTTCCTTCGAAGTTCCCGTGCCCGCGTTCACGCAAATCACGGCCTGCGCGTTCGGGAGCGTCTTGATGTATTCCATAAACGCTTCGAAATCCCACTTGATGTCGGTCCAGTCCGTGCGGGCCTTGTCGCCATTGCGCGTAGACATCGCGTAGAACTTGTAGTTGTTGCCCTCGAGCAAGTCACTCTCGCCGCTGAACAGCTTCATCTCGCGAATCTGCACGCCCTTGCTCGGCAGGTCGGGAGTCTTGAAGCGTATCGCTACGTAGCGGGTGCGGATCTGCTTGAACTTGTACTTGGTCGTCTCGGAGTTCACGCGCACCACGGATTCCGTCTTCAGCTTGTTTTCGAGCGCCTGGTGCACGCCCGGATATTCGGCATAGTCCTCGGTCCAGTACGCGAACTCGAACGCCTTCGGGCGCAATTCACCCCAGTCAATCTGCAGCGAGTCAAGATTCATCTTCTCCGGAAATTCCACCACTATCCACGGCGGGTCCACCGGGTCGAGGATTTCGCCCCACCACATCGTTTCCTTCTTGCCGTCGGCAAGGTGACTCCTGCGAACAAAGCCGTAGTTGTCCTTCGTCGTACCGCGGTAAATCGTCTCGCCCAAAAATCCGCGCGCCCACTTCGTAGTATCCGCGGTCCAAAGCCCGGTGCTATCGTAGCTGCCGATTCCGTTCCAGTGATAATCGTTCGAAAGGCTCCCGTTCGGGAAGCGGAACAGCGTGTAGCCGCCATCCACGAGCGCACTGGTCATATCGTAGTAACGGCTGGGCGGGTTCCAAATCGCAAGGTCCGCCGCCATCATGTTCTGCTTGTCGATAACGACGCCCGGATGCAGGTCATCGACAATCACCACGTTCTGAGCGGCAAAAGAAGCGCCCGCACAAAGGCCAAGGATGGCAGCAGCCGTTTTCGAAATGCGGCGGAGATTCTTATTCATAACTACCTACGGTGTAAACTATTCTCCTTGAATATATAAATAAAGACCGCAGTCATGCACCGCAGTCTCTATAATCGAAAACGAATTAGTGTATCAAATGTATTCCGTCCCGTTATTCTGCCGGGCGAGAAACCTCAAAGGAAAAACTCCCCATACCAAATTGCGAATTCGGCGATCCAATTGCGAATTCATAATTTCCCTCGGGCAATCCATATACATAGACAAACCCGTTCTTCTTGTCCTCTTCAGTCACCATCTGGCAGGGATAGAAATCATAAGGGAGGCCATCCCTTTCATAGTGACGCGACAAGATTCCATCTTCCACTTGTACGCAAATTCCAAAACCAGCTTCCGCGATGGTTTCATCGAGCCTATCGTGGTACCATTCATCTTCTTCAGGCAAATAGATAGAATCCAGGTACAGTTTTGCCGAATACACCGGCTCCACGACAATCTTCTGCAATTCGGCCACGGGTTCCTCATCTATCATCACGACACGGGCGCGGGCAAAATAGGAGAACACATTGGCGCCAAGGCTAGAATCCGCAGAAATTACACGCAACTGCAATTCCTCATAGCGAGATTCATAGGCCTTATTCGATCCCAATTCCTCCAAGGCTCCTTCATATTTTTCCAAATAGGTCAAGTAGTTTACGCTATCCAGATAGATATAGCCATCCCTGTCCGTAGTATAATGGCAACCTTCATCACCATAGGCACACCTGCCTTCATAGACATCCGCTCCCACCACAGGATTACCCGCAGCATCCACCACCCGGACTCTCGCGTTCATGTACATATAGATATCCACATACGCTCCGCACATACTCCTACCGAGACCGCTTGCATATGTTTTCTTGGCCAATACATGAGCTTCATCCAAGAGATCACTGCAGGGGTCGCCATCGACAACTTTCTTTCGAACAAGCGACGTATCCACGTCCGCAATGGGAGTCCCAGAACTCGTTTCACTGGATGTCGAAGCAGTACTGCCATTATCGCCACCACAGCCGGCAAGCATTCCAATGCCAAGTACCGCAAATGCAAGGCTCATCCTTGTCAATCTCTTAATAAACATACTGATTCCTCCTTAACTTACTTTTTCAAATTTGTGAATAAATGAATGTTCAACTGGTGGACCCCAGTCGCCTTTTTTCTGTCCTGCGCAATAATCTTGCGCACCCTGGCCTTCAGGCCCTGGATTTCCTTGGCTATCGCCTTGAAAGCGTCATCGGAAACGCTGAAAGTAAACGTTCCCATATCCGACGGATTCTCATTATTCGCAAGTAACGCCTGCTTGGAAAGTTCGAAGCACTGCAACTGATACTGGCGAACCAAATCGCTGTTGTTATAGGCACCGCTGCTTACCGACTCACGGCAACTTTTCCAAAAGCCGTCTTCGTTCTTCCGAACAAAACCAAGGCGTTCCAGCAATTCCAGGGAACGTTTCAGGGTACCCACGGAAACCTTCGGGAAAATCAGTTTCTGGACGGGTTCAAGGTCGTCCGAAACATCCACGACTTCCAACGCCGTAAACAGCACGCTGTTATACCAGTGGTTGTAATATTCGTAGGCGTCTTCGTTCAGGATGCGGTGGGAATCCGGATGCTGTTTCAGCAGTTCCTCGAAAAAAGCGTTCCGTTCCATCGCGGTCTTCGCCTGGTCCAGATTCACCAGAGTTTCAAAATACCTTGCCTCTTTTTTGTTCAGGCCAAGCACTTCAACAAACTTGGGAATCATGCGACTGGAAAGTTTTTTACCCTTGACGATGTCGTTATAGTAGCTGCGAGTCTTGGGGAGCCCCAGCAGCACACATGCCCCAGCCCTTGTAAAATCAGGGTCTGTCAACACGCGGGCCGCCTGGTACTCGTCCAGGTACTTGCGGAAATTTGTGAACTGAAATATGTCAATAATTTTATCCATGTCCTAAATGTACTCAAATTTTGACTCAATGTCAAGACGTTTTCGCAAAAATTTGAGATTTTTTTTGAGTACATTTTGTGATTATGGACTAACGGCCCTTGAACTGGTCACCGAACTTGAGTTCAGTTTCCTTGGCGCCGTTCAGGTTCACGAGGCGGCCGGGGTCGAACACCAAGTCCTTCGCAACGCCTTCCTTGAGGGACTGCGCACGGTCCAGAAGTTCGGCGGCGCAACTGCTCGAAAGGAGCGCCTGGCGCAACTGCATCGCGACATCCTCCGCGCCGTTCAGCACCTGGATCCTATCGCCTTCGGCTCCAGGATGACATTCCGACGAGGCAGCCCCATCTTCATTTAAGCAGAACCCCTTGCAAAGCCTTGCGGCAAGCTGTTTGAGCCTGCCCTCGGCACCCTTGTCGGTACTGCCGTCCTCAATCTTGAATCCGTAGTAAAGCTTGAACACGTCAAGCGCCTCGCCCGCGGTTATCACGCGCTTCGGCTTGCCTTCCCAAGCATCCGCAATCTGCCCGAAAATCCAGGGGTTGTGCATGGCGCCGCGCCCGATGGCCACGCCGGACACGCCATAATTTTCAATTCGCTCGCGGGCGACTTCCACGCTGTTCACGTCGCCATTCCCGATAACGGGAATCTTCGCGGCAGCGGCGACCTTCCCTATCCAGTCCCAGTCGGCGAGGCCGTTATAGCCCTGCAGGCGGGTGCGGCCGTGCACCGTAAGCATTTCAACGCCCTCGCCTTCAGCAATCCGGAGAGTTTCCAGCACGTTGATGCTCTCGCTATCCCAGCCGATACGGCACTTGAGCGTGAGGGGCATATCCACCCCGCAGCCGTCCAGCGCGGCACGCACGTCGTGCAATATCTCCTGCAGGCGGGGCAGGTCACGCAACAGGCCCGAGCCGCTGCCCTTGCCCGCCACCTTCGGCGCCGGACACCCCGCATTCACCTCGATGTAGTCGGGTTTGAGCGCCACCGCAATCTTCCGTGCGGCATCCGCCATCTTGTCGGGGAAACGCCCGAAAATCTGCACCCCGAAGGGCCTCTCCTCCGGGAAAAAACGGAGCTGCTTGTGGCCTTCCAGGTTGAACACCGCATCGCCGTCCGTGGGCACGAACTCCGACACCAGGAGCCCCATGCGGTCACCCGAAAGCACGCGGCAGAGCCTGCGGAAGGGCGCGTCCGTTACCCCGTCCATCGGGGATAGAATCGTGTTCGGGAACACCTCCAGCCCCCGCAGACGGAACGTTGTCCGTGGCGGCTTTTCGGCGTTTTTCAAACTTTCAACATTTTTCAACATATTAACAACAATTATCCACACATTGTCCGCAACGAGAGCCCCAAAAAAATATTTAATTTTCGGTTAGGCCTTCCGCTAACTCTTTGTTAAACTTATATTTAAGGCATCAACTAATCTATCAACCAAGATTCTAGTCGTGTCCAACATAACAAAACAATCCCTGATTCAAGATATCGCCAAGTCCACCGGATTTGTGCGTAACGACATCAAGACTGTCATTGAGCAGTTCCTCGACCTCCTCGGAGAAAAGCTCATCGAAGGTAACACCATCGAAATCCGCGGATTCGGCACGTTCGCTTGCAAGCCGCGCAAGGCCCGCCCCGCACGCAACCCGCGCACCGGCGAGACCGTCCAGATCGAAGAACGCATGGTCCCCACCTTCAAGTTCAGCAACGACATCAAGAACAAGATAAACAGCCTCGAAGGCGTTGTCGGCGAAACCGTCGAAGAGCCCGAAGAAGATACTGTCCAATCCGAGATTTAACCCGAGCCGGGTTCCGCAGAGCCCACCCGGATATGCAAAAACCGACGCCAAGCGCCGGTTTTATTTTTTTACATCAGCGAGGCAACCTCTTCGTCTGTCAGGAACCGCCAGCCCCCCCTCTCCAAGACTCTCATCCAGCACAAGCGGACCGATGGAAATGCGTTCCAGCGTTTCCACGTGGTTCCCTACCGCAGCGAACATGCGGCGCACCTGATGGTAGAGCCCCTCGCCTATGGTAATCACCACCGAGCCCTCCTCGCGCACGATCTCGCGGGCACAGACGGGCCTGCGCTCGTCCTTGAGCATTACGCCGGCGAGGAGTTCCTTCTCCTGCGCGTCCGTAAACTCGCGGGCCAGCGTCACGCGGTAGCGCTTGAGGCAGCCCTTCTTGGGGCTTTCCACCCTGTGGATAAAGTCGCCCTGGTTCGAAAACAGGATTATTCCCGAGGAATCGGCATCCAGGCGGCCCGCCGACTGAATGCCCATCGCCGAAAAGCGGTCGGGCAAAAGTTCGTACACGGACCTGTGGTCGCGCGGGTGATGGCTGCACTCGAAATCCACCGGCTTGTGGAGCATCACGTACAACTTCTCCACCGTCGGGACCTCTTCCCCATTCACAGTGATGTTTTCGGGGCGTTCCTTGAGTTCCATGAACGGGTCTTCCAGCACGTTGCCATCCAGTTCGACAAGCCCCATGCGCACAAGAGCACGCGCTTCCTTGCGGCTGCCAAAGCCGATGCTCGAAAGTAAACGGTCCAGGGTCAACGCAGGCATCAATCCTCCACGAAAAAGGCACGGACTTTCTGGCGGACAAACCCGAGTTCGGGCAGTTCACCGGTCTTGAGCACGCGGGCACGACGGCGCCAGAAAATCAGGAACACGATACCCGCAAGCAACGCCAACTCAAGCAGGTAAAACAATACGCGGCAAAGGTTCGTGCGGGCAAGGATATTCCCTTGCAAGCGCAGGTCTTTCTCGTTGCACCAGTCCATGCGCAAGTCCCAGTCCTTAAGGAACGGGAACCCCTTGATAATGCCGTTGAGTGCCGCACCATAGCCCATGGTCTTGTAGTCGGCACGGATACCTTCCACAAAGCAGTTCTCGAACTTCATGTTGAACAGGCGGACAAGATCAATCAGCAGGCGCTTCAAGTAACGGAAACCGCGCTCGTCCAGGTCCGGAGTGAGCACGAGAGTCCAGAACTCAAAATCCGTAAGGTCACGCTTCTCGGGCTTCTTCTTTTCTTCTGCGGGCTTCTCGGGTTCAGCAGGCGTCTCGACCTTCGCGGGCTGTTTAACTTCCGCATCAACCTTCGCAGGCTTCGCCGTTTCAACTTTCGCGAGTTCCGCGGGCGATTTATCACCGGCATCAAGCTTCGCGGGCGTCTCATTACCAGCGGACGTCTTGTCACCAGCGGGCGCAGCAGATTCCGCAGGCTTTTCTTTCCCAACATCAGCCTTCACCGGTTCAGCAGCCATCTTCTCCACAGGCTTCGCGGGTGCCGTCGCGACAAACTCCGGCACAGCGCTGTCTTCGTCGTGCGATTCATCTGAAGATTTGTCGCGCGATCCACCTGAAGATTTGCCCGCAAATTCATCATCGTCCAGCGACTCGTCTGAATCGTGGCCCTTCCCCTTGCGGAACTTTTCCCATGTGTAGAAGTTCTTCTTGTATATGAAGAATTTCGCACCGCCGCCATTCTCGTCCGCACCGAAGTCTATCCGGAACCGAATCGGGAAAAACAGCACAACCAGCGCAACAGCGCAGGCGAAAATCAGCAAGCCAAGAAGAACACCGCCCATTACTTTTCGGCTTCGTCAGCCTTCTTGCTGATAATGTCGATGAGTTCGGCGAAACTCTTGGTCTTGAGGATCTGGCCGAACTGTTCCTTGTAGTTGCGTGCGGTCGAAAGGTCGTCGATCACCAGGTCCCACGCCTTCCAGTTGCCGTTCACGAGGCTCATCTTGTACTCGAGCACAGATTCCTTGCCCTTGTTCCAAAGGTGAGCCACCACGCGGGCTTCGTCCGTACCCTTCATCTTCGCGGGCTCGTAGATGGTGGAATCGGCGCGGTAGAGTTCAAGCCTCTTCGCGCTGGAATTGCGGACCATGCGCTGGAACTCCGCAACAAACTTTTCCTGCGAGGCGGCATCCTGCTTGTCCCAGTCGCCCTTCGCAAGCGACTTCTTCGCCAGGAGCGCAAAATCGAACGAGTCGTTCAGCAGCGACTTCACGCGTTCAATCTCCTTCGCGTTGCGGCTCGACTTCTTGAGCAGGGTCTGCAGTTCAGCATCCTTCTTCTTCACCGCAGCGACAGGGTCTTCGGCGGCAAACGCCATTACGGCAAACACCGTAAGCAGGGCTAACATCTTCCTAATCATACACTACTCCTATTTGTTAAATTCCCCGCGGAATTCCCTGAGCGACATGCCCATGCGGGAAATCAGTTCCGCGAATTCCACATTATACTTGCACACGGCAAAGTAATAGTCCTTCTGCATCGTCACGTTCTGCGTGTATGCACTCACCAGGTCGCCCGTCTTGGACTTGTCCAGGTCGTACTGCATTGCAGCGCCCTTCAGTATGGCTTCGGATGCACGCAGGCTCTCCCTGAGCGCGTCCATCTTCTCCTTGGCGGCTTCCACCTGGTAATACTGTTCCACCGCCTGCGCCACGAGGCCCGAGGCAGCATAGTTCTCCTTGAGTTGCAGCCCGCGGTATTCCGTACGCGCGGCACGGAAATCCGACCAGTTCTTCCAGAAGTTCAGGCGGTAGCGGAGCCCCACCCCGATAAGGCCCGAAAGTTTATTCACGGCATCTTCTGCAAAGGCGTCCTTCACCATCACCTTGCGGTTGCCGGCCCAGCTCTTCACGTACTCGATTTCGCCCATGATAAAGAACTCGGGCGCAAGTTTTGCCTCGGCAAGGTCCATCTGGAGCTTGCGGGCATCGAGCCCTGCGGCAAGTTGCTTGAGTTCCGGGTGGTAGCGCATGGTAAACTGTTCTACCTCTTCCAGGCTCGGCAAGCGTTCAGGACGCTCCGTGAGGCAGGTATCCTCGGCGGTAAACACGTCATCTTCGCCAAGCCCGAGCGAGAACCTTATGGCAAGCTGCACCCGCTTCATGCCCAGGTTCGCCTCGGTGACGCCTTCCTTCACCGTATGGAGTTTAGCCTTCAGGTTCAAAAGGTCCATCTGCGAAACGTTCGGGTCATCGTCGTCGAGCGCCTCCTCGAGTTTCTCGTAGGCCTCGTCCACCCGCTTCTGTGCATCGCTTGCCAGTTTCTGCATTTCACGTGCCAGCAGGTAGTTGTAGTAATACGACTGCAGTTCCACATCCTTCTTGTGGATTTCCTGCTCGATGGCGTACGTTTTCTGCTTCAAGTCGGCCTCCAAGGCCTTCTTGCCCGTACGGTACTGCCCAAAGTTGAGCGGCTGGATAAACTTGCCCTCGATACCCCAGAACGGGCCCATCTTGGTAAAGTCGTAAACGTCCACCGTATCGCCCCAGTTATCCACGGATTCCTTCAAGCCAGGGGCGGGGCCCACCATCATCGCGATGTTGAGTGTCGGGAGGATTACCTCCGAGGTAAGCGCATTGAGGCTGTTTTTCTTCGCCTCGGTCGCGAACTTGGCCTCCACAAGGCGCGGGTCCTTCGCAAGCCCCTCTTCCACAAAATGCAGGCAGTCGTACCGGATTTCTCCGGCCAGGGCGAGCCCCGCAAAAACGAGTGGGAAAAGAAGCCTAAAATTCATCAACCTAAATTTACTAAAATGCAGGCGCACTTTCTGCCCCCACCCGACGAAACTAAAAAAATATCGGATTAAAGGAACGACTTGTTCGCGAGGTTCCTGTACTTCGCGAGCACCTTCTCATAATAGCCCGTAGGCAGCGGCTGGCCCTGTTCTAGCATCCTGTCGACGGCGGAATGCCCGATGTTGTAGGCGATAAGCGCCTCCTTCCAGTTGCCGTACTTGCCTATGAGGCGGATCAGGTAGGCTGTACCCACGGTCACGTTCACCTCGGGCTTCAGCAGGTCTTCCGTAGATTCAATGCGCATCCCGAAGCGGGCCGCCATCTTCTGCGCCGTCTCGAGCTTAATCTGCATGAGCCCCAACGCACCGGAAAAGGCCCCCGACTGCAAGCGACCGCGGGCATTCGGATTCCCGTGGCTCTCCTGCGCCACCACCGCCAAAATCATGAGCGGGTCGGTCGTATAGGAATGCGAAATCTGCCAAATCTGTTCCGTAAGTTCCCGGCGGGTATCCTCGGTAAGGCGGCCTTTCGAAAGGTAGGCAAGCGCCTTGTCTATCTTCACGTACTCCATGGTCCAGCGGCCCCAGGTATCGAGCCTCTGCAAGTCGCTCCGCAGGCTCATTTCCTGCTTGCCCAGGTCCGCCATGTGGCGCTGCCTCACAAGCCAGATGTCGGCAAACACGAGTATCGTCAGGAAGGCGACCGCGAACAGCGCGATCACGAGCGGGCCGGGAATCCGCACGCTACTTTTCACGGCGGGAATTCTCCAGGAATTCGAGATACGACACCCAGTCCTGAATTACACCGAACGACGTAAGCATCGTGGTGTCTTCAATAACGCCCAGCTTACGGAGCGGACCAATGGAAGTTTCCAAGCGCTCGATTTCGTGCACGTAGCGGTCTTTCTGGCTCTGCAACGCTACAATCTGGGCCTGCTTATCGGCAATGTCGCGCCCCTGCGCAGCGATTATCAAGAACAAAGTAATTGCCCAGCCGACAATCAATAGCGAAAGCGCGATAGCCACGCTCGGGCTCAGGCGTATGCCCGTCTTGGAGCCGTAATGCACGCCAATCTGCAGCAACTGCTTAGAAAGTCCGGAATCCTTGTAGGCCTCGCGGCTCTCGTATATCTCGAAGATATTCCTGTACTTCGCGAAATATGCTTCCTGTTCCTCGTTCTTGAAAATGAGAATCAGCTTGGAATCCTTCGCCTGCAGCTTGTTCAAAAGTTCCAGGAACAAGTCAAGGTAGTCGCCCACCTTGAAATGCGCGTGCTCCAGGTTCACAAAGATAAAGCAACCGGGGCCATCGGCAAGCATTTCTATCTTCTCGCGCACGGCGGCAAGCTGGTACGACCCGAGCGAACCGGAGAGCGTAATCTCCACATCGTCGCCGTGGTCCTCGACCTGTATGTCAATCAAGTCCGCGCGCACGTGTTACCCCTTCGATACCGAAACAGTAATTTTGAAGTTCATCTCGTCGGCAACGGAAAGCGCCGTACGCCAGAACGGGTACACCCTCACGCCCTGGAACAACTCGGGCGCAGCCGAAGAAGAAGCACCGAAAATTGCCCCGATAAATACCGCAGCAGGCTTTACAAAGGACATCGTGACGGTACACTTCGTGCCATAATCGTGTATTTCCAGCTTGTTGGCTTCCGGATAAACTAACGGGTTCTTGCCGTCCCACTTCATATCGAAACCATCCACCACGATGCGCCCGCCGGTCTCGCCCATCAGGCCGAATTCGAATATGGAACCGAAGAAGCAACGGGAATCCATGTAGGTGGAATTGCCCAGCTGGTAATTTGCGACAATCTCAGAGGTAGACGGGTTCAGCGTGAACTTCTTGTCCACATGGAACACGCCGCGTTTTGCCCCCACGGCAAAACCCTGCTCTTCCAGGAGTTCAATCTCCGCTCCGGAATCAAGGCGTTTAATACGGTACTCGTACGGGTCGCGCAAAAGGTATTCACGCATCGAGAGCGCCTGCTCTATCTGTTGCGCGGTCATGTCCGCATTCGGCAAGAGGCAGTCCAAAAAGCCGAAGGTCGGTTCCGCATCGTCGCGCCAAGCGTTCAGCAGGTTCACCGCGGAATCCTTGTGGTACAGGGAACGCAGCACACCGCCCGCATGGTAATCAAGCAACAGCGACATGTCCGGGTTTTCGACCCATATCTGCTTGCGACCCTGCAGCAGGTAGTCGCAAACCTCTATGCGGAGCCCGTTGAATTTCATCAGCGAATCGAGCGTGCTGGACGCAGACACCAGGTAGCGGAACCCCCACTCGCGCACCTTCAGGCTACGCATGCCCTCTTCGTTCGCGAGGTCGCGGAAGAACATCGGGGACATCGCCGGCAACAGCGCGTCACAGAATTCCGTGAAGTCCTTGCCCGCAAGCTTGTCGCGCCCGCGACGGTACAGGTTCAGGAGGGATTTCTGGAACAAGTTAATCTCCGGCCTGCGCACAAGAGTCTCGCGGCATGTCATCGCGGAGGAAGGCAGCCCTAGCTTACGGCCTGCCGACATCAGGTAACTGAGCGAACCTTCCGGCGGGAGCTGGTTCACCAGGTAACCCACGGGCCAGGTCTGCACGTCATTTGTCTCTACAAAGTCAACAAGACGCTCGAAGAACGCCACAATCTCGCTTGCCTGCGCAGGCAGGTCGAGCACCACCACCGCGGACTTTCCGCCATGGCAGTACGATTCCGCAATCACCCTCCACCTCAGGTCGTCCTTCTCGATGGCTTCCGTCAGGCTATCTGCCACAGGTACAACGCGCATAAGCGTTCCGCGGTCTTCGACCGTAAACCAGCCCGATACAGGCGTGGAACGCCCGACCGTAGCCTGGATGGCGGCCTCGCTCACAAGCGCGTAGTCGAATCCCGACCTCTCGAGCACGGCAGTCATGCCCATTTCCCACACGAACGAGGAATTGAAGTAGCCCTGCGGCTCTATGTCAAAATACTTCTTGAGGATATCGCGATGCTGGTCCAACTGCTGGGACTGCGTTTCTTCCGGGAACAGCGGTAGCATCGGGTCATAGAACCCGCCACCGAGAAATTCCAGTATTCCCTCGCGAATGCCGTTCCTTATCTTGCCGAATGCAAGCGGCTTCGCCACCTTGCGAAGCATCTTGAGAGTCGGGCCGTCCATGAACACGGAGCACTTGACGAGCCCCGAATTCAGCAACACGTCAAGCCCGTCAAGCACGTTGCGGGCAACCGCCTCGAGGTTCTCGTAGGCAGTGGACGGTGAAAGTTGCAGGACAAAGGAAATTGTCGGCTTCATGTAGTGAAGAATAGAAATTTTAGTTGCTGGTTATTGGTTGTTGGTCATTGGTTATTAGCAACTGTGGGTCTCGGGATGTTTATTGAGGGTGTCGGAGATGACAATTGCGATTAAAAACCGAGCTGCAATAGCAGGCCGCCGCCGGGTTGTTGCAAGTTTATCGCCGGTGCAAGGCGGAGTTTCCAGGCCTTTTCGCGTTCCTCGTATTTCTGGACCCGTTCATCAGGAGACTTGAACAACCAATAGATTGGAGCAATAATGTCCACAGACAGGAATGCAATCCCTGTTACCAGGAAAAGCACACCGGTGCCCCTTCCCAAAATCTTTGTAGCGGAATTGTCGTAATCAACGTAAAGCAGTCCAATACCCGCTGCAGTAGAAAGTCCACCAACCAAGAAACTATATAGCCACGTGCCAGTATGTCTTCTGGATTCTTCTTGTTTGCAGTCCGATGCCCATTGGCCGTAGACCTTTGAACTATCCTGCAAGGGCTCCGCTCCATACACTCTTGCAAGCAGCGATTCGTTTGACTCGCTGGGGTCAACCTTTTCATTTACCGCAAAATATTCCTCGCGACAACCGCGAGCAACCACGATGCAAGACTGCGCACATTCATCACAGCCAGAAATGCCATACTCCACCGCAGTAGAATTCTCTACGAAGACTGTATCAGAAAGAACTGGAGAAGGATCAAACGCAGCAAAACAGCATGCACTACATACAAGCGCAAGGAGAACGGCACACCGAATTTTTGCAGGAGCAAGCAACATCACTAATAAAATAATAATTAGATGATGATGGGCATTGGAAACCGCGGGTCCCGCGATGTTTCTCGGGCGGTTCGCGGGTATAAAAAAAGCCCCCCACGAGGTTTACCTCATGGGGGGCGTGAATCCAGCGGCGCCCTACTCTCCCGGGCCCGGGGGCCAGGTACCATCGGCGAAGGGAGGCTTGACTTCCGTGTTCGGAATGGGAACGGGTATGA